>NZ_JBHJQI010000002.1:0-136964 GCF_042262805.1 Streptomyces sp. NPDC056361 | reverse complement strand
CCTCCTTCGTTCCTCAGGAGGCTCCGCGCGCTCGGGGCCGTTCCCCCGGCGGCGCCCTTCGGCTCACTCGCCCCGCCGGACCCCGTCCCGCGCGTCGGCGTTACGCCGCGTGCCCGCCGTCCACCGAGAACTCGGCGCCCGTCACGTACCGGCCCCCGGGGCCGGCCAGGAAGGCGACCATGGCCGCCACCTCGTCCGGGGTGCCGAAGCGGCCGAGGGCCGTCATGGCCGCCTGGCCAGCGGCGTACGGGCCGTCCGCCGGGTTCATGTCGGTGTCGACGGGGCCGGGGTGGACGATGTTGGCGGTGATGCCGCGGCCGCCCAGCTCGCGGGCGAGCGCCTTGGTGAGGCCGACGAGGGCCGACTTGCTCGCCGTGTAGAGCGTGCCGCCGGGGCCCGGCACCCGCCGGCTCATGCAGGAGCCGATCGTGACGATCCGGCCGCCGTCGGGGAGCCGCGCGGCGGCCGCCCGGGAGGCGAGGAAGGTCGCCCGGACGTTGACCGCGAGGACCCGGTCGACGTCCGCGAGGGTGAGGGACTCCAGCGGGCCGAGGACGCCGACGCCCACGTTGTTCACCAGGACGTCGAGCCGGCCGAGGGCGTCCGCCGCCCACTCCACCGCGCCCGCGGCGTCGCCGGCGTCGGACGCGTCGGCGCGCAGGGGGAGGGCCTTGCGGCCGGTCTCCTCGATCCGTGCGGCGACCTCCCGGGCCCGTGTCTCGTCCTGGACGTAGGTGAAGGCCACGTCGGCGCCCTCCTGGGCCAGCCGTACGGCCGTGGCGGCGCCGATCCCGCGGCTGCCACCCGTCACCAGGACCGCCGTGCCGTTCATCGTGGACATCCCGAACCTCCGTAAGTCGCCAAGTGGTTGCGGGTTCAATGAAAGTCGCCGGGGCGTCGGAAGACCGGCGGGAATCGGACGCCGACCCGGCAGCCGACCCGGCCACCGCCCCGGCCACCGATGACTTCCGCCGGGCGGTGGAGTCGGAAGGGGTGGGACACGATGGTCCGGAGAACAGAAAGGGCATCCACCATGGCCACCCTCAGCCTCACCCAGTTCCTCACGCTCGACGGCGTCATCCAGGCCCCCGGAGGCCCCGGGGAGGACCCCAGTGGCGGTTTCGAGCACGGCGGCTGGTCCGTGCCGTTCGGCGACGACGACTTCGGGCAGCGCATCACCGAGATCTTCGCCCGGCCGACCGCCTTCCTCCTCGGCCGCCGCACGTACGACATCTTCGCGGGCTACTGGCCCAAGCAGACCGACCCCGCCGACCCCGTCGCCTCCAAGCTCAACGCCCTCCCCAAGTACGTCGCCACCACCACGCTCACCTCGGCGGACTGGGAGGGCACCACGCTGCTCCGCGGCGACGTCGTCGAGGAGGTCGCCGCCCTCAAGGAGCGCACCGACGGCGAGATCCAGATGCACGGCAGCGCGAACCTCGCCCGGACCCTCCTCGACCACGACCTCATCGACACCCTCCACCTGCACGTGTTCCCCGTGGTCCTGGGCACCGGCCGTCGCCTCTTCAGTGACGGGGTCCGGCCCACCGCGTTCCGCCTCGCCGAAGCGCGCACCACCGCCGCGGGCGTCGCCCTGCACACGTACGAGCTGGCCGGCCGTCCCACGTACGGCAGCTACTGATCCGGGAGGAAGAAAGGTGTAGCCGCCACGGGCCCGTCCGGGTACGGTGATCGCTCCGAGTGCGAGCCGTCGAAGTCTCCACCCCGCCCAGAGAGTTGGAGACGGCCGCATGTCAGCCTCGTCGTCGATCGCCGCACCCGTGTCCCTGGACGCCCCCCGCCGGGCCTGGCTCACCGACCTGCCCGTCCTGCTCGTCGCCGTCGTCTGGGGCGCCAGCTACCTCGCGGCCAAGGGGATCACCACCACCCACACGGTCGTCGCGGTCCTCGTCCTGCGGTTCGCGGTGGTCCTGCCGGTCCTCGTCGCCGCGGGGTGGCGCAGGCTCCGGGCGCTGAGCGCGGCCCAGTGGCGCGGCGCCGCGACCCTCGGGCTGATCCTCAGCGGGATCTTCCTCCTGGAGACGTACGGGGTCGTGCACACCTCCGCCACCAACGCGGGCCTGATCATCAGCCTCACGATGATCCTCACCCCGCTGGCGGAGGCCGTCGTCACCAAGGCCAGGCCCCCGCGCGCGTTCCTCGCCGCCGCCGCGCTGTCCGTGGCGGGCGTCGTCCTGCTCACCCAGGGCGGCGGCTTCACCGCCCCCTCCCTCGGCGACCTGCTCATGCTGCTCGCGGCCCTCGCCCGTACGGTCCACGTCCTGGCGATGTCCCGGATCGAGGCGGTCCGGTCGGCCGACTCGCTCTCGCTCACCACCGTCCAGCTCGGCTCGGCGGTCGCCGTGTTCGCCGTCATCGCGGCCTTCCCCGGCACCGGCGCCTCGCCGTGGTCCGCGGCCCTCGACTTCGGGCCGGGCGAATGGGCCGGCCTGCTGTTCCTCTCCGTCTTCTGCACGCTCTTCGCGTTCTTCGTGCAGATGTGGGCCGTCCGCCGGACCTCCCCGTCCCGGGTCAGCCTCCTCCTCGGCACGGAGCCGCTCTGGGCCGCCGCCGCGGGCATCGCCGTCGCCGGCGACCGCCCCGGCGTCCTCGGCCTCGCCGGGGCCGTCCTCGTCCTGGCGGGCACGACGTGGGGCCGCCGCGCCGCCGACGGGGCCGGCACCTGAGGCGCCCGCCCCCGTCGGCGACGGCGGGTCAGGACTTCGACACCCGGTCCGACACGATCATGAGGACCAGGCCGACGACCGCGATGACGATGTTGGCGAACACCTCCCGGCCCTCCAGGAGCGCCACGTTCTCGGTCAGGAAACGGGTCAGGCCCATCAGCCGGAACCAGCCGTCCGTCAGCTCGCGGATCACCCCGCAGACACCCAGGACGGTGAGCAGGAAGCCGGCGATCTCCAGGAATCTCTTCATGTCGTGATCATGGCCGGGGCGGGCGGATGGCCGCGTCCGCCTCCGGTCGACGGCCACCGCTACCGAAGTATCGACCCGCGCGACTTCGGTAGCGTCCCCGGCCGCTCGTACCCGGTGGGCGCCCCTGGTCTGCGTACATTGCGGATATGACGCGTACGGACCGGCAGCGCTGGCTGCTCCCCTCCGACCTGGCCGAATCGGGCGGGAGTGGGGCACGACCCCGCCGCACGGCCCGCGACTGGGTCGTGGACACCTCGCTCTTCCTGCTCGCCGCGTTCGTCGGCCTCCTCGCCGCCGACGCCAGCGCGGAGTACACGAGCGAGACCGTCACCCTCCTCGACCAACTGGCCGGAGCCGCCGCCTGCGGCGCCCTCTGGCTGCGCCGGCGGTGGCCCGTCGGGCTCGCCGTCGCCCTCGCCCTGGCGAACATCGTGGCCCCGGTCGCGGCCGGAGCGCTCCTCGCGAGCCTGTTCAGCGTCGCCGTACGCCGCCCGTTCCGCGAGGTCGCCTGGATCGGGGCGCTCGCCGTCGCCACCTCCGCCGTCCAGGCCTTCGTCCGTCCCGACCCCACGACCAACGTCGCCGTCTCCCTGGGCCTCGGCGCCATCCTCATCCTCCTCGTCACGGCCTGGGGCATGCTCGTCCGCTCCCGGCGCCAGCTCGTCGAGGCGCTCCGCGAACGGGCCCGCCGCGCCGAGGCCGAGGCGGAACTGCGCGCCGCCCAGGCCCAGCGGCTCGCCCGCGAGGCCATCGCCCGTGAGATGCACGACGTCCTCGCCCACCGACTCACCCTGCTCAGCGTCCACGCGGGCGCCCTGGAGTTCCGCCCCGACGCCCCGCCCGAGCAGATCGCCCGCGCCGCCGGCGTCATCCGCGACAGCGCCCACGAGGCGCTCCAGGACCTCCGCGAGATCATCGGCGTGCTGCGCGCCCCCGGCGAGAACGGGGACGGCGACCGCCCCCAGCCCACCCTCGCCACCCTCGACGCGCTCGTCGCCGAGTCCCGCGAGGCGGGGGCGGAGGTCGTCCTCGACACCACCGTCGACGACCCGGCCGCCGTGCCCGCCTCCACCGGCCGTACGGCCTACCGCATCGCGCAGGAGGGCCTCACCAACGCCCGCAAGCACGCACCCGGGACGAAGGTCACCGTCACCGTCGCGGGCCGTCCCGGCGAAGGCCTCACCGTCACCGTCCACAACCCGGCCCCCGAGGGACCCGTCCCGCACGTCCCCGGCTCCGGCCAGGGCCTCATCGGCCTCACCGAACGCGCCACCCTCGCCGGCGGCCGGTTGGACCACGGACCCGACCCCGAAGGCGGGTTCGCCCTGCACGCCTGGCTACCGTGGCCCGCATGACCATCCGGCTGCTCATCGTCGACGACGACCCCTTGGTCCGCGCGGGCCTCACGTTCATGCTCGGCGGTGCCGACGACCTGGAGATCGTCGGCGAGGGCTCCGACGGTGCCGACGTCCCCGAACTCGTCGCCCGGCACGCCCCGGACGTCGTCCTGATGGACATCCGCATGCCCCGCGTGGACGGCCTCACCGCCACCGAACGCCTCCGCGCCCACCCGGGCGCCCCCGAGGTCGTCGTCCTCACCACCTTCCACGCCGACGAACAGGTGCTCCGCGCCCTGCGCGCCGGAGCCGCCGGCTTCGTCCTCAAGGACACCGCGCCCGCCGAGATCGTCGCCGCCGTCCGCCGCGTCGCGGCCGGCGACCCCGTCCTCTCCCCGGCCGTCACCCGTCAGTTGATGACCCACGTCGCCGGCGTGCCGGAACGGCCCCGGCGTGCCACGGCCGCCGACCGCCTCGACCGCCTCGCCGACCGCGAACGGGAAGTGGCCGTCGCCGTCGGCCACGGCCGCTCCAACGCCGAGATCGCCGCCGGGCTGTACATGAGCGTCCCCACGGTCAAGGCCCACGTCTCGCGCATCCTCGCCAAACTCGACCTCAACAACCGGGTCCAGATCGCCCTCCTCGTCCACGACGCGGGCCTCCTCGACGACGGGAACGGCGACGGGAACGGGGGCGGGGGCCAGGGCGGGAACGGCGACCGCGACGGGGGCCAGGGCGGGAACGGTTAGGCCGGTCGTTCGGCCGCGCGCTTCACCGCGCTCGGGAACTGTTCGTGCTGGGCGCGCAGACGGGATTCGCCGAAAGCCGGGGCGGTGGTCGCCGGATCCCGGTCGGATAGTCTGCCGAGATGTCCGTCATCGAACTGGGGGAGTACGGCGCGGACTTCACCGCGAACCCGTACCCCTACTACGAGAAGCTCCGTGAAGCCGGCCCCGTGCACGAGGTGCGGATGCCGGATGGCTTCCGGTTCTGGCTGGTCGTCGGCCACGAGGAGGGGCGCGCGGCACTCGCCGACCCGCGCCTCGCCAAGTCCCCGTCCGTCATCGGCGTACGGCCGCCGGAGGAGGACGTCATCGGCGTCCACCTCCTCGCCGCGGACGCCCCCGACCACACCCGGCTGCGCCGCCTGGTCACCGCGGAGTTCACCGGCCGCCGGGTCGAGGGCCTGCGGCCCCGCATCGAGCGGCTCACCCACGAACTCGCCGACGCCATGGAACCGGCCGGCCGCGCCGACCTCGTCGACGCCTACGCGTTCCCGCTGCCGATCACCGTCATCTGCGAACTCCTCGGGGTACCCGCCGAGGACCGCGACACCTTCCGCCACTGGTCGCACGAGCTCGTCGTGCCGACCGGCGAGCGGGGCATCCAGGACGCCCTGGAGGGCTTCGGCGGATACCTCGACGCGCTCATCGAGGACAAGCGGGCCGCCGGACCCGCCGACGACCTCCTCTCCGGTCTGATCGCCGCCCGCGCCGAGGACGGCGACCGACTCTCCGGTCCCGAACTCCGCGCCATGGCGTACCTGTTGCTGATCGCCGGCCACGAGACCACGGTCAACCTGATCTCCAACACCGTCCGCAACCTGCTCACCCACCCCGAACAGCTCGCCGCGCTGCGCGCCGACCCGGACCTCCTCGACGGCACGATCGAGGAGTCCCTGCGGTACGACGGACCGGTGGAGACCGGCACCTTCCGCTTCACCCGCGAACCCGTCGCCATCGGCGGCACGGAGATCCCGGCCGGCCAGAGCGTCCTCGTCGGGATCGGCGCCCTCGACCGCGACCCCGCCCGCTTCCCCGACCCCGACCGCTTCGACATCCGCCGCGACACCCGCGGCCACCTCGCCTTCGGCCACGGCATCCACTACTGCCTCGGCGCCCCGCTGGCCCGCCTGGAGGGCCGGATCGCGCTCCGCACCCTCCTGGACCGCTTCCCCGACCTCGCACTCGACCCCGAGGGCGCCCCCTGGGAGTGGCTCCCCGGCCTCCTCATGCGCGGCGTCCGCAGCCTCCCCGTCCGCTGGTGACCGCGAGCCCTCCGTAGGACCTAGGGCCTGTCGTCCACCCGTACCGGAGGCCCTAGACGTCCACCCGTACCGGACGCCGCTCCCGGCGCGAGCGCTCGCACGCCTCGGCGACCCGCAGCGCGGCCAGGGCCTCGCGGCCGTCGCACGGGTTGGGCGCCTCGCCGCGCACGAGGCGGACGAAGGCGTCGAGTTCGGCCTCGTACGCGGGGCCGAACCGGTCGAGGAAGCCCGGCCAGGGCTTCCCCGGCGGGGGAGGGCCCTGCGGTTCGAGGGAGGTGAGCGGGGCGCGGTCGTCCAGGCCGACCACGAGCTGGTCCCGGTCGCCCGCCAGCTCCATCCGCACGTCGTACCCGGCGCCGTTGCACCGGGTCCCCGTGACCGTCACCAGCGTGCCGTCGTCCAGGGTGAGCAGGGCGGCGGCGGTGTCCACGTCACCCGCCTCCCGGAACATCGCCGGGCCCGCGTCCGAGCCCGTCGCGTACACCTCGACGACCTCCCGGCCCGTCACCCAGCGGACGATGTCGAAGTCGTGCACCAGGCAGTCCCGGAAGAGGCCGCCGGACAGCGGCACGTACGCGGCGGGCGGCGGCTCCGGGTCGGAGGTCACCGCCCGCACGGTGTGCAGCCGGCCGAGCCGCCCCGACCGCACCGCCTCGCGCGCGGCCCGGTACCCCGCGTCGAAGCGGCGCATGAACCCCAGCTGGAGCTCCGTGCCCGCCGCCGACACCGCCGCGAGCGCCGCCGCCGTCCCCGGCACGTCCAGGGCGATCGGCTTCTCGCAGAACGCCGGCAGCCCCGCCCCTGCGGCGCGGGCGATCAGCTCCGCGTGCGCCGCCGTCGCCGAGGCGATCACCACGGCGTCCAGGGCGTGCCCGAGGAGCGCGTCCACGTCCGGAGCCGCCTCGGCCCCGAGCGCCCCCGCGACCCCGGCCGCCCGCGTCGCGTCCGCGTCCGCCACGACCAGCGACCCGACCTCCGGATGGCGGGCCAGCACAGCCGCGTGAAAGCTCCCGATCCGTCCCGTACCGATCAGTCCGATGCGCATGCCCCCCACCGTGGAGGCGGCCTGCCCGACTGTCAAGGATTTGTCAGGACATCCGGACGTCACGACTTCCCGTCATCAAGCTTCCGGTCCTCCGCCCGCCGGGGCTACGCTCCCTCCCGTGTCCAAGCAGTCCGGATCCGCCCTGCCCCCGCTCTCCGTGGACCGCACCAGCCCGGTCCCGCTCTACTTCCAGCTCGCCCGGCAGCTGGAGAGCGCCGTGGAGGACGGGACGCTGGCCCCGGGCACCCTGCTCGGCAACGAGATCGACCTCGCCACCCGCCTCGGCCTGTCCCGCCCCACCGTCCGCCAGGCCATCCGGACCCTCGTCGACAAGGGCCTCCTGGTCCGCCGCCGGGGCGTCGGCACCCAGGTCCTGCACAGCAAGGTCCGGCGCCCGCTGGAACTCAGCAGCCTCTACGACGACCTCGACGCCGCCGGGCAGCGCCCCGCCACCCGGGTCCTCGTCAACCGGCTCGAACCCGCCACCGGACCCGTCGCCGCCGCCCTCGGCGTACCCGAGGGCAGCGAGGTGCACTACCTGGAACGGCTCCGCACCGCACACGGCGAACCCATGGCGTACCTGCGCAACCACCTGCCCGCCGGGCTCCTCGCACCCGACACCGGACTCCTGGAGACCACCGGCCTGTACCGGATGCTCCGCTCCGCCGCCCTCACCCTGCACAGCGCCCGGCAGTCGATCGGCGCCCGCGCCGCGACCGCCGCCGAGGCCGCGCTCCTCGACGAGCGGGAGGGTGCCCCGCTCCTCACCATGGAGCGCACCACCCTCGACGACACCGGCCGGGCCGTCGAGTACGGCTCCCACCTCTACCGGGCCGCCCGCTACTCGTTCGAGTTCCAGCTGATGGTCCGTCCGTAGGGGGTGCACCGACCGGGGCAGGCCCCCCGGCGAGCGCCGCTACCCGCATGACCGATACTGCAATGCACGCAGAAGGACACAAAGGAGGGCACGGCCTCGTGACCAGGCTTCGGACCGGAGGGGTGCGCGCCGTCATCGGCGCCGTGCTCGCGCTCACACTCACAGGGGCGCTCGCGGGGTGCAGCAGCACCGGCGGAAAGCGCGCGGAGGACGCCCGCAAGGCCGCGCAGGCACAGGCCCAGGGCCGGGCCGCCGTCGACACCCCGAAGTGGACCTTCGCCATGGTCACCCACTCGGGAGACGGCGACACCTTCTGGGACATCGTCCAGAAGGGCGCCCAGCAGGCCGCCGCCAAGGACAACATCAACTTCCTCTACGCCCACAGCGACGAGGCGCAGCAGCAGGCGCAGCTGATCGACTCGTACGTCGCCAAGGGCGTCGACGGGCTGATCGTGACCCTCGCCAAGCCCGACGCCATGAAGGCCGCCGTCGAGAAGGCCGTCAAGGCCGGCATCCCGGTGATCACCGTGAACTCGGGCGCCGAGCAGTCCAAGGCCTACGGCGCGCTCACCCACATCGGCCAGGACGAGACCGTCGCCGGCGAGGCCGTCGGCGAGGAGCTCGACAAGCGCGGGAAGAAGAAGGCCCTCTGCGTCCTGCACGAGCAGGGCAACGTCGGCCACGAGCAGCGCTGCGCCGGTGCGAAGAAGACCTTCGGCGGCGAACTCGTGAACCTCTACGTCGACGGCACCAACATGCCCGACGTCAAGGCGTCCATCGAGGCCAAGCTCCAGTCCGACAAGGACATCGACGCCGTCGTCACCCTCGGCGCCCCCTTCGCCGACACCGCCGTCCAGGCCGCGAAGAGCGCGGGCAGCAAGGCCGAGGTCGACACCTTCGACCTGAACGCCAAGGTCGCCACCGCCCTCCAGGCCGGCACCCTCGGCTTCGCCGTCGACCAGCAGCCCTACCTCCAGGGCTACGAGGCCGTCGACCTGCTCTGGCTGTACCGCTACAACGCCGACGTCCTCGGCGGCGGCAAGCCGGTGCTCACCGGCCCGCAGATCATCACCGAGGACGACGCCGCCGCGCTCGTCGGCTACGCGGAGCGGGGCACCCGATGAGCTCCACCGCCCCGCCGTCGGACGGCGTCGACCACGTCGACGAACGGCTCCTTCGCACCACCCCGCTGAAGAAGCTGCTCGCCCGCCCCGAGCTCGGCTCGGTCGTCGGCGCCCTCGCCGTCTTCGTCTTCTTCTCGGTCTTCGCCGACAGCTTCCTGCGCGCCTCCAGCCTCGGCACCGTCCTCTACGCGGCCTCCACCATCGGCATCATGGCCGTCCCCGTCGCCCTGCTGATGATCGGCGGCGAGTTCGACCTCTCCGCCGGCGTGCTGGTGACGAGCTCGGCGCTGATCTCGTCGATGTTCAGCTACCAGATGACCGCGAACGTCTGGGTCGGCGTCGGCGTCTCGCTGCTCGTCACCCTGGCCATCGGCGTCTTCAACGGCTTCATGCTGACCCGTACGAAACTGCCCAGCTTCATCATCACGCTCGGCACCTTCCTCATGCTGACCGGCCTGAACCTGGGCCTCACCAAGCTGATCAGCGGCACCGTCTCCACCAAGACCATCGCCGACATGGAGGGCTTCCCCTCCGCCCGGAAGCTCTTCGCCTCGCAGCTGACGATCGGCGGCGTCGAGTTCAAGGTCACCATCCTGTGGTGGTTCGGCCTCGTCGCCCTCGCCACCTGGATCCTGCTCCGCACCCGCTTCGGCAACTGGATCTTCGCCGTCGGCGGCGGCGCCGACGCGGCCCGCGCCGTCGGCGTCCCCGTCTACCGGACGAAGATCGGCCTCTACATGGGCGTGGCCTTCTGCGCCTGGATCTCCGGCCAGCACCTGCTCTTCTCCTTCGACGTCGTCCAGTCGGGCGAAGGCGTCGGGAACGAGCTCATCTACATCATCGCGGCCGTCATCGGCGGCTGCCTGATCACCGGCGGATACGGCTCCGCCATCGGCTCGGCGGTCGGCGCCCTCATCTTCGGCATGACCAGCAAGGGCATCGTGTACGCCGAGTGGAACCCGGACTGGTTCAAGTTCTTCCTGGGGGCGATGCTGCTGCTCGCGACCCTGCTGAACGCCTGGATCCGCAAGCGCGTGGAGGCCACCAAGTGACGACCGAGACCGCTTCCGCCGCCCTGGTCGAGCTGGACGACGTCAGCAAGTACTACGGCAACATCCGCGCCCTCGAAGGGGTGTCCCTGCAGGTCCGCTCCGGCGAGATCACCTGCGTCCTCGGCGACAACGGCGCCGGCAAGTCCACCCTCATCAAGATCGTCGCCGGCCTGCACCGGCACGACGCCGGCACCTTCCGCATCGAGGGCGAGGAGGTCACCCTCGCCAACCCGCGCGACGCCCTCGACCGGGGCATCGCCACCGTCTACCAGGACCTCGCCGTGGTCCCCCTCATGCCGGTCTGGCGCAACTTCTTCCTCGGCTCCGAGCCCACCAAGGGCTCCGGCCCCTTCAAGCGGCTCGACGTCGACCTGATGCGGACCACCACCCGCGAGGCGCTGCTCCGCATGGGCATCGACCTGCGCGACGTCGACCAGCCCATCGGCACCCTGTCCGGCGGTGAGCGCCAGTGCGTGGCCATCGCCCGCGCCGTCCACTTCGGCGCGAAGGTCCTCGTCCTCGACGAGCCCACCGCCGCGCTCGGCGTCAAGCAGTCCGGCGTCGTCCTGAAGTACGTCGCCGCCGCACGTGACCAGGGCCTCGGCGTGGTCCTCATCACGCACAACCCGCACCACGCCTACCTCGTCGGCGACCGTTTCGTCCTCCTCAAGCGGGGCGTCATGGCCGGCAGCCACACCAAGGACTCCGTGACGCTCGACGAGTTGACCCGGCAGATGGCGGGCGGCACCGAGCTGGAGGACCTCCGCCACGAACTGGAGCGGCCCTCCGCGACGTGACGGCCGCCGCGGCCGACCTCACGGCCCCCTCACTCCCCAGCTGGCAGAATCGGAGCCGATGAGTACCTACCGCGACCTCACCCACCGGGGCTCGGCCCGGGGCACCGTCCTGCGGACCGTCGGGACCCGCGAGCGGCGCTCCCACCTGACGGCGCCGCGGGTGCCGACCGTCGGCATCGACATCGGCGGTACGAAGGTGATGGCCGGTGTCGTCGACGCCGACGGCAACATCCTGGAGAAGCTCCGCACGGAGACCCCGGACAAGTCCAAGAGCCCCAAGGTCGTCGAGGACACCATCGTCGAGCTGGTCCTCGACCTGTCCGACCGGCACGACGTGCACGCCGTCGGCATCGGCGCCGCCGGCTGGGTCGACGCCGACCGGGCCCGGGTCCTCTTCGCCCCGCACCTCGCGTGGCGCAACGAACCCCTCCGCGACGCCCTCCAGGGCCGGCTCGCCGTCCCCGTCATGGTCGACAACGACGCCAACACCGCCGCCTGGGCCGAATGGCGCTTCGGCGCCGGGCGAGGCGAGGACCACCTCGTCATGATCACCCTGGGGACCGGCATCGGCGGCGCCATCCTGGAGGACGGCCAGGTCAAGCGGGGCAAGTACGGCGTCGCCGGCGAGTTCGGCCACATGCAGGTCGTCCCCGGCGGCCACCGCTGCCCCTGCGGCAACCGCGGCTGCTGGGAGCAGTACAGCTCGGGCAACGCGCTGGTCCGCGAGGCCCGCGAGCTCGCCGCCGCGGACTCCCCGGTGGCCTACGGCATCATCGAACGGGTCAAGGGGAACGTCCCCGAGATCAGCGGGCCGCTCATCACCGAGCTCGCCCGCGAGGGCGACGCCATGTGCGTCGAGCTCTTCCAGGACATCGGCCAGTGGCTCGGCGTCGGTATCGCCAACCTCGCCGCCGCCCTCGACCCCTCCTGCTTCGTCATCGGCGGCGGCGTCTCCGCCGCCGACGACCTCCTGATCGGCCCCGCCCGGGACGCCTTCCGCCGCCACCTCACCGGCCGCGGCTACCGCCCCGAGGCCCGCATCATCCGCGCCCAGCTCGGCCCCGAGGCGGGCATGGTCGGCGCCGCCGACCTCGCCCGGCTCGTCGCCCGCCGCTTCCGCCGCGCCAACCGGCGCCGCGTCGAGCGGTACGAACGGTACGAGCGCTACGCCCAGGCCCTGCGCAACGGGACCTCGGGCCGGGCCGCCCGCACCCCCGAGGACCCCGCTTCATGACCGTGCCCCACCAGACCGCCCCACCGCGCGACCCGCAGACCAAGCTGCCCGAGGACCGCCGTCACATGATCCGCCGCCGCTGGCTGACGGCCGTCATCATCGTGCTGCTCGTCGGCATCCCCGCCGGCTACCTGGTCATCTCCGCCGGCCAGAGCCGCGACAGCGGCCGCGACAAGGAACGCGAGTCCTCGGCGGCCGGCCTCCAGGCCAACCTGCCCTCCCAGATGAAGCGCCGGGTCTTCGAGGTCCCGATCCCCGCCGGCGCCTGGGACGTCGCCTACTACGAGACGAGCAACTGGAAGACGAGCCGGCTCTACGTCCAGTTCACGACCAACGCCACCGGACTCGACACCTTCCTCGCCGAGTCCGGCACCAGCCGCGCCCGGCTCACCCCGGGCAGCGTCACGGTCGGCGAGCGCGACGCCGACATCGTCGACTGGACCTTCGACGGCACCACGACCTGGGCCGGCACCACCGTCACCCGCGAGGAACCCCGCCCCGACACCGACATCACCGTCGACCTCACCGACCCGGCGTTCCCCCGGGTGTACGCGGTGTCCGCCACCAGCCCCTGACGTCCGACCCGGTGAGGTCGGTGTACGCCGACAGCCCCTGGCCTCAGAGCCCGGTGACGTCGGGGTACGCCACCAGCCCCTGCCTTCAGAGCCAGGTGACGTCGGCGCCCGCCGACACCCTTGGCCTCAGAGCCCGGTGACCTTGGCGCCCGCCGACAGCTCGTACACCAGGGTGACCGTGCGGCGCCCGCCCGGCGGGAGGGCGAGCTCCCAGCGGGCGATGCCCTCGGCGTCGACCACGTCCGGCGCGGGGGAGCAGGCGTCCTTGTGGAGGCGCACCTCCACCGCCGATACCTCGGAGACCGGGATCCGCTCCCGGAGGACGACCGTCCGCTCGTCGCGCTCCCCGGGCGCGGAGAAGCGGGACAGGTGCAGCCGCACCGTGCGGGTGACCACCGTCCGCTGGGTGAGGCCGACGGTGTCGCGGGACTCCTCGGCCTCCCGGACCACCCGGTAGTCGTCCCGGCTGCCGAAGGCCAGCTCGACGGGGGCGCCGGCCGCGGTGAAGTCCAGCGTGCCGCGCCCGCTGAACCCGCTGTCGCGGACCAGGTCCACCGGCCCGGCGAGCAGCACGTGACCGGACAGGTTGTCGCACCGCACCACCTGGGTGACCAGCGGGGACAGCTCCGGCGAGCAGGCGTACTCGGTGCGCGCGGCCGTGGTGAACGCGGAGACCGGCACCCGGTGCGCGCGGCCGTCCCCGGGGACCGAGACCGGCGCGGGGGCGCGGAGCACCCGCGCCTCGCCGCCGTCGTCCACCCCCGGGAGGCCGAGCACGGCGGCCGGGCCGAGGTCGCCGATCTCCTCCTCGCGCAGCTCGACGTCGACCGTGCGGCGCTCCGCCGCAGTGCGGTCCTTCAGCGTCAGCCGGTCCTCGGCGAGCCGCGGCGGATCGGTGGCCAGCGCCGACCGGGCCGTCGACAGCGTCAGCCGTACGCCCGACCAGTCCTCACCGGTGCGCTGCCAGACCATCGCGTCGGTCTCGACGGTCAGGGAGCCGCCGTCGAGCACGGCCCGGTAGGCGGGCCGCCACAGCGCGCACGGGGTCAGGTGGCTCACGCGCAGCTCCGCCGGACCGGCGGCCGCGGCCTCCAGGGTCAGCTCGACGTGCCCGACCAGTTCGGCGGGCTCCTCCGCGGACCCGTACAGGGCGCGCTCGGTCTCCGACAGTTCCGTGTCGAGCGCTTCCCGCCGGGCCCGCACGGCCCGGAGCCGCTCGCCGTAGGTGTCGCGCTCACCGTCCACCCGGTCCAGTTCGGCGGACCAGCGGGTCCGCTCGCTCTCCCCGGAACCGGCGCCCTCGCCGATCTCCCGCAGCAGGTCGGCGGCGATCCGGTCGAGGAGTCCGAGGCGGGTCCGCAGCCGGTCGGCCTGCCGCTCCAGGGACGCCTGCTCCTCCTCCAGGGCGTCCACGCGCCGGCGCAGGGCGGAGTCGCCGTCGGCGGACGGCCGCGGCGCGCGCGGGGTCCAGGTCCGGACGATCCGCGCGTCGAGCACGGTCACCGGGCGGTCGGCGGCCACCTCGGCGTGGAGGGTCCGGTCGACGACCAGCGCGCTGACGGGGCCGAGGCGCAGCCGCTGCACGCCGGCCGCCAGGTCGAGCACGGCGGTGCGCTCGACGTGGGCGCGGTCCTCCAGGCACGTCACGGCGGTGACGGGGAGGGCGATCGGCATCGCGGTCGGGCTCGGGGTGGGCATCGGGATCGTGGTCATGGCGGTGTCAGCTCCTGCGGTTTCCGCCGACCAGGGCCTTGCCGGTCGGGATGCGGATCTCGTAGCCGCCGTCGAGGGCGGCGGTGGTGCCCGCGGGCAGGTCCAGGCGCCAGACGCGGGTGCCCGGGGCGAGGCGGTCGCCGTCCGCGCCCTCCTCGGGCGCCGTCCAGTCGGCCTTCTCCTCGATCCGGACGTCCCCGTCGGACGTGACCGGCACCCGCTCGTGGACCTCGACGGTGACGGGCCGCGCGAGCCGGTTCGCCAGCTCCACGTGGACCCGGTGGTCGAGCACGGTGGTGTTGTTGCGCAGCCCGGCGGTCGACTCGCGCAGGTGAGTACGGCGGGTGACCCGGATGCCCTCGGCGGGCCCGAGCCCCACCCGGCGCACCCCGCCGGGCGCGAGCGTGGGCAGCGCGGCCGTCAGCAGGAAGTCGTCGTCGACGGTGACCTCCACCGGGCCGGCGAGCAGCGCCTGGTCGGTGGCGTTGGACAGGACCAGCGTCGCGTACACGGTCTGCTCGACGGACGGCACGCACAGGTACTCGGTGCGCAGGCCGACCGCGATCTCGCCGACGGTGACGGTGTGCCAGGTGCCGTCCGACGGGATGTCGGCGCGGGCGGCGGCGTCGAACCGGTGGTCGAACGAGCCCGCCGACGCGCGGGGCCACACGGCGTGTCCCGGCAGCGGCAGCGCGGCCACCGCCTCGGCACGGCGGCGGTACTCGGTCGCCACCGGGTCGACGGGAGCGTCGGGGAACAGCAGGCCCCGGCGACCGCCCTGCTCGTCGGGGCCGTGCAGCACGAGGGCCGCGTAGTCGAGTTCGGCACCGCTCGGCTGCGGCGGACCCGGGGGCGGCGGAGGCGGTGCCATCGCCGCCGCGGGAGCCGACGGCACGAGGCCGGCCGGAGCGCCCGCGAACGCCGGCGGAGCGCCGTACGCTCCCCCCGGCGCCTGGGGCGCGGGCGCCGCGGGCGGTACGGAAGGACGCCGGGCACGCATCGCGGGCGCCGGTGCGGGCGCCGGAGCGGGCGGGGGCATCGGCGCGGCGGAAACGGGCACGGGCGCCCCGGCATCGGCCGCGTATCCGGCCGCGGCGGCCCCCGGCGCCGAGACGGCGAACGGGCGGGGGCCCGCCGCGTCGTACCCGGAGAACAGATCCGCGAGACCCGCCGGGGGCTCGCGCCAGCCGGACGGCGCGGGGGCGTCCTGACGGCGGCCGAGCCGGATCGACCGGAGCCTCGGCAGGTCGGAGCGGCGCCGCAGATCGGCGGTGGACAGGGCGACGCGCACCCCGGTCCAGTCCTCGTCGGTCCGCTGCGCGACCGAGGCCCGCAGCAGCAGCCGTCCGCTGCCGTCACCCTGACGGTGCGCCAGCCGGTACGTCGGCACCCACACGGCGCCCGGCACCCCGTACTCCAGCTCCACCTCCACATCCGCGTCATTGGAGCCGTCGAGCGTCAGGTCCGCGCAGACCAGGGTCCCCACATGCGTCGACAGCGCGTCAGTGGAGGAACGGCGGAGCCGGTCGACGCCGACGGACAGCGCGTGCTCGGCCCCGCGCAGCGCCTCTTCGAGCTCGGCGAGACGCGCGTGCATCCCCGTCAGCCGCTCGTCCACGAAATCGGCGAGTTCCAGCCATGCGTCGACCGGGGTCCGGCGGTGCGGATCGTCCCGCTTGCGGCCGGGCGCCACCGGATGGATCCCCGCGACCTCCTTGATGAGCGCCAGCTGCCGGTCCCGCCGCGCCTCCGCCGCGTCGCGCGCGTCCCTCAGCCGGTCGACCTCGTGCCCGGCGTCCTCGGGCGCGTCCGCCCCGAGCGGCGACGCCTCGACCACGACCCGCGCCTCGGTGACCCGCACCCCCGGCGCGCCGAGCACCCGGGCCCGCAGCGACCCCGGGTCGAGCGACCGGGGCAGCCCCGTCACCCGCACCCGGCCGTCCGGACCCACCGTCCCCCGCGCCAGCCGGCGGCACACCGCGCCCCGCGCGTACACCACCACCGAATCCAGCGCCGACTCCCACCGCTGCCCGGACCCGTCCGTCATGTGCCCCGCTCCCCAGTCCCGTTCACGCCGGCTGCAGCCTACGCCCGGCCCGCCCGCGACGGGCCGGCATTTCCAGGGGCCGTCCCCGCCGGTCGGCCGATTCTCCCCAGGCCGGTGTGAGACGTCCTCCCGTTCGCTGTAACGTACCGCTGACCTAGTGTTCTTGTGACTGTCCGAAGGTCGAAGCGGGGGAGCTGCCGGGATGTCGACGATCGGTCTGGCCGCGGCCATCGAGGAACTGCGCCAGGAGCTGTACGAGGCCCAGCGCAACGGCGTCGGCCAGCAGTTCGCCTTCGGAGTGGAAGAAGCCGAGCTGGAACTCCAGCTCGAACTGCGCCACTCCCTGAAGGGCGACGGCAAGCTCTCCTTCGGCGTCGTCACCGTCGGCGGGGGCGGCGAGCACGCCACCGTCCGCACCCACAAGCTCAAGATCCGGCTGTCCGTCTCGGACAAGGCCGCCGGCGGCACCCGACCCGAGGTCAGCGACGAGAAGACCGGGTCCTGGGACGACGAGGACTGACGTGGATCAGGCCAGACTGGCGCTGATCCGCGGCGGTACGGAGGACGAGACCCGAAGCACCGGCTCCGGCTATCTGATCGGCCCCCGGCTCGTGCTGACCGCCCGTCACGTCCTGGTGAACCGGGAGACCGGCGAGCCGTGGCCGACGATCCGGGTCCGGATCGGCCACTTCGAACACGGGCCGGCGCGGAGCGTCGCGGCCGAACTTCTGTGGACCCCGCAGGACGACCTCGACGTCGCGCTGCTGCGCGTCGACCACACCGCGGACATCCCCGGCGCCGTCACCTGGGGCCGACCCACCGGCCGGGTGCCCCTGCCCTACCAGGGCCTCGGCTACCCGAAGGCCGCCACCACCGGCACCCGCGCCGTCGAAACCCTGGGCGGAGTCCTCTCCCCCCTCTCCGGCAACGGCCGGTACTACGTCCTCGACCAGCGGGCAGCGCCCGTCGCCGCCACGGACGGCACCAACGCCTGGGGCGGCGCGTCCGGCGCCGCGGTCTTCTGCCGCGGCACCCTCGTCGGCGTCGTCGCCCAGGAACCCGAGGCCTACGGCGCCCGGCGGCTCCTCGCCGTCCCCGCGCACTCCTTCGTCGAGGACCCCGGCTTCCTGCACCACCTCGCCGAGCACGCCTGCGCCGTCTCCGACCTCGTCGCGATCGGCGTACCCGCGCCCAGGGCCGAGCCCGGCGCCGAGCGCACCCCCGCCGAACGCGCCCTGGAGTCACTGCTCCTCCCGCTCTTCGCCGACCCGGGCTCCCGCGCCGCCTACGCGCGGGAACTGGCCGGCGACCTCGGCTACGAGACCGGCGACTACCACCCCACCACCGCCGACCTCGTCGCCCTCCTCCGGTCACACCCCCGCGCGCACGCCGCACTCGGCCAGGCCCTCGCCCCGCGCGCCGCCGACCCGGCGTTCCGCGCCCGCCTCACCGCCTTCCTCACCCAGGCGCGGACGCTCGGCCAAGGACCCCTGCTCTCGCCGGACGAATTCGACGAACTCCTCCGCCTGCTGGGCGAGATCGGCCGCGAACAGTCGGCGCTCCTGCCCCAGGCCGCCCGCGACGCCCTCCCGTACGCCGTGCTCCCCGCCGCCCTCGACCGCCCCACCATCGACGACGGCGAACTCGCCGCGACGATCGAGGCACTGGAGGAACTGTCCGACGGAGAAGGCGTCCCCGAGGGCAGCCCGCCCGTCCCGGCCCTGCTCCGCCTCGTCGAGTACGTGGCAGCCACCGCGGAAGGCGAACAGCGCCACGGCCTGCGCGCCTGGTCCACGCGCACGGCCGACCGGATCGGCATCCACGGCGACGCCCTCGCCGAACGGCGCATGGACGCCGCCCGGTGGGCGGAACGCCGCCGGAACTCCCTCGTCTCCCGCGTCGTCATGGAACTGGAACACGACGGCACCGGCGACGGCGACCGGTACCGGTGCCGCATCCTGCTCGTCCGCAGCGACGGCACCCACCGCGTCCTCAAAGGACCGGAGTCCGAGCCCAAGACCCCGCAGGAAGCCGCGAGCGCCCTCGCCGACGCCGTCAGCGCCGCACGCCAGGAGCCGGGCCGGTACGACCACGTGCCCTGGGTGACCGTCGTCGTCGACGAGCACGGCCTCCACCTGGCCGTCGACGAATGGGAGGCCGGCGCCCCGGAGGACGTCCTGCCCCCCTCGCCGATCGGCGCCGACTACCAGGTCTCCCTCAGCTGCCCGGAGTTCGACCGGATCGTCGCCGACCGGGGCCAGGACCAGGAACGCCGCTGGAAGAAGGGCCGGACCGCGGTCGCCGTCACCGGCCCCTCCTGCAGCGACGCGCGGAAACTCATGCACCTGCTCCGCACCGAGCACCGCGACACCGCCCGCGTCGTCCTCCACGGCCCCGCCGACCAGCGCCGGTCCTGGCTCAAGGTCTGCCTCGCCCTCGGCGTCCCCGTCGTGCTGTGGGACCGCGACGCCACCGGATACGAGGACGCCGACCGGCTCGGCGAACTGGCACCCTCCGGCGCGCTCGACGGACTCGCCGAACGGGTACGCGTCTTCCGGAGCCGCACCGCGGCCCACCCGGAGGAACGGCGGGCCCGCCCCTCGCTCGTCTGGGAACCCGAGGGCTCCCACCCGAGGACCGAACTGCTCCACCTGAGGGACCCCTGGAGAGGAACCCACGCGTCATGACCACCTACGACCGGCCGACCGGCCCCGACTCCCCGGAGCGGGCACCCGACGGAGACGACTGGCGCCTCTTCCGCGGTGACGGCGAGCGCCGCCCCGTCGCCTTCCCCGAAGCACCCCCGTGGCGCCGCTTCGACCGCCCGGAATCCCCCACCGGCGCCAAGGTCCCCCACCCCCGGCCCTACCTCATCGGCCCCGACGAGGCCGACGTCGTGAACGCCGCACTCCACCTGCGCCGCCCCCTCCTCGTCACCGGACAACCCGGCACCGGCAAGTCCTCCCTGGCCCATGCCGTCGCCCACGAACTCGGGCTCGGCCGCGTCCTCCACTGGCCGGTCAACAGCCGCTCCACCCTCCAGGAAGCCCTCTACCAGTACGACGCCGTCGGCCGGCTCCGCGAGGCCACCCTGCCGCGCGACGCCGACGGCACGGAACCCGACATCGGCCAGTACATCCAGCTCGGCCCCCTCGGCAACGCCCTCGTCCACCGGGAACGCCCGCGCGTCCTCCTCATCGACGAACTCGACAAGGGCGACGTGGACCTCCCCAACGACCTGCTGACCGTCTTCGAGGAGGGCGAGTTCGTCATCCCCGAACTCGCCCGGCTCCCCAAGAACCACGCGCCCGTCCACGTACAGACCGACCACCCCGACAAGCCCGCCCCCGTCGAACGGGGCCACGTCCGCTGCGCCGAGTTCCCCGTCGTCATCATCACCAGCAACGGCGAACGCGAGTTCCCGCCCGCCTTCCTCCGCCGCTGCATCCGCCTCGACCTCCCCGAACCCGACGAGCGGCGCCTCCGGGACATCGTCGCCGCCCACCTCGGCGACAGCGCCCTCGACCAGGTCGACGACCTCCTGGAGACCTTCCTCGAACGCCGCGCCGCCGGCGAACTCGCCACCGACCAGCTCCTCAACGCCGTCTTCCTCCGCAAGGGCGGCATCACCCTCGACGCGGGCCCCCTCCTCCAGGCCGTCCTGCACCGCCTCGGCGGAGCCGTGTGACGCCGTGATCTCACGCGTGACGCAACTCCTCGCCGACAGCGGACTCGACCTCTCCCACGAGGAGCTCCTCGACGCCCTGTGGCTGGCCGGCAGGCTGCCCCGGGGCGCGGGGTCGCTCGCGCGCGCCGCGGAACGGAACGAGCCGTCCCACCCCGACGGCACCCCCGCACCGCACCCCGAGACCCCCGACCCGGCACCCGAGTCCGCGTCCGCCGGGACACGGCGACCAGCCCACCCCGCCCACCCGCTCCTGGCCTCCGCCGACGGACACCGGACCGCCGGCGACGGAGCGACGGCCCCGTCCCCCGCCCACCCGGTCACCGTCCCCGACCGCCACTCCCTCGGCCCCGCGCGCCTCCGCCTGGAGAAGGCGCTCCGCCCCCTCCGACAGCGCTTCCCCGACCCCCGCCGCCACGCCCTCGACATCCCGGGCACCGTCACCGCCATCGCCGAGACCGGCGTCCGCGAGACCGTCACCCGCCCCCTGCGCACCCGCTGGCTCACCCTCGCCCTCGTCGTCGACGACGGCGTCTCCATGGTCCTCTGGCAGCGCCTCGCCTCCGACATCCGCACCCTCATGGAACGCGCCGGATCCTTCCGCGACGTCCGCGTCTACGGCCTCGACACCCGCGGCGGCACCCCGACCCTGCGCAGCAGCCCGTACAGCCACCGCGCCCGCCCCGAGTCCCCGAAAGCCCTCTGCGACCCGACCGGCAACACCCTCGTCCTCGTCCTCAGCGACGGCGTCGGCGAAGCCTGGCGCGACGGCGGCATGCGCCGGGTCATGCACTCCTGGGCCCGAACCGGCCCCACCGCCATCCTCCACGCCCTCCCCACCCGCCTCTGGCCGAGCACCGGCATCCCGGCCCGCTCCTGGCAGGTCACCACCCCCGGCCGCGGCGGCCCCACCCGGTCCTGGCACGTCACCGACCCCGACCTCCCCCCGGAACTCGTCCGCTTCGACTCCGTCCCCGTCCCCGTCCTCGAACCCACCCCCACCGCCATCGGCGACTGGGCCCGCCTCGTCGCCGCACCCGGCGCCACCGCCCTCCTGCCGCTGTGGGACGCCGACCGGAGCCGCACCACCCCGCCCGCCGACGGCGATCCGGGCCGTCCCGACGACGCCCCCCGGACGACCGGCGCCGCGTCCGTCCTCCGCTTCAAGGCCGCCGCCTCCACCGAGGCCTACCGCCTCGCCGCCCACATGGCCGCCGTCGCCCCCGTCACACCCCCCGTCATGCGCCTCGTCCAAGCCGCCCTCGGCCCGCCCACCGACCCCGGCCACCTCACCGAGGTCTTCCTCGGCGGCCTCATGCACGAACTCGACCCCACCGAGCCCCGACCCCTGCCCCACCTCCGCCGCTTCGACTTCCACCCCGAAGCCCGCCGCACCCTCCTCACCGCCGTCCCCCCGAGAGAACTCCTCCACACCGCCGACGTCCTCACCCGCCGCCTCGAATCCGCCATCGGCCGCGCCCCCGTCTTCCCCGCCTGGGTCGGCCACCCCGACGGCACCGCCCTCATCGACCACCCCGACCGCTCCTTCGGCTGGATCCAGACCCAACTCCTCACCCGCCTCGGCCTCCCACCCCTGCCGGGGAGCGAGGAGCCGGAGCCGTACGGCGAGGAGATCCAGGAGATCCAGGAGATCCATGAGGTCCAGGAGGCCGGTCCGCTCGTCTCGGCCGCCGTGGGTTCGGATGAGTCGGGGACGGGGGGGCCGGGCGTGGAGGGGCCGGAGGTCCCGCAGGTCCCGACGGCGGCCTCCCGCGGACAGGCGGGGCGGGACGACGTGGCCATCGCCCTGCGGAAGCACGAACTCGCCGATCGTGTGCGGGAACTCGGCACTGACCATCCCGACACTCTCGGCGCCCGGACCGACCTCGCCTTCGCCTACAGGGACGCGGGGCGGTTCGAGGAGGCGATCGCTCTGCTGGACGAGGTGGTCGTCGACTCCGAGCGGGTGCTGGGACCGGACCATCCCGACACCCTCATTGCTCGCGCCGACCTCGGCTACTCCTTCAGGAAGGCCGGGCGGCTCGACGAGGCGATCGCCCTGGAAGAGCGGGTTATGGCCGACCGAAAACGGCTCCTGGGTCTTGAACACCCCTCCACTCTGGCCGCCGGTGCTGCCCTCGCCTTCTCCTACTCCGAGGCGGGGCGGACCGACGAGGCCGTCGTCCTGGACGAGTGGGTCTTGGCCGCCCGCGAGCGGGTCCTGGGCCCTGAGCACCCCTCCACCCTCACTGCGCGGACGAGCCTCGCTTTCAGCTACTCGAGTGTGGGGCGGTTGGACGAGTCGATCGCTCTGCGGGAGCGAGTGGTCGCCGACTTCCAGCGGGTTCGGGGACCGGAGGATCCCTCCACTCTCACCGCTCGTGCCGACCTCGCTCGGGCCTTCAGACGAGCGGACCGGACCGATGAGGCCATCGTCCTACAGGAGGAGATCGTGGCCGCCCTCGGGCGGGTCCGGGGTCAGGAGCATCCCGACACGATCACCGCCCGTGCCGATCTCGCCTTCTCCTACGGGAAGGTGGACCGGTTCGACGAGGCCATCGCCATCGAGGAGCAGGTGGTCGTCGACTTCGAGCGGGTTCTGGGGCCGGAGCACCCCGACACGCTCACTGCGCGCGCCGACCTCGCCTTCTCCTTCAGGCAGGTGGGGCGGATCGACGAGGCCATCCGCTTGGAGCAGCAGGTGCTGGCCGTCCGTGAGCGGACCCTGGGCCCGGAGCATGCCGACACGATCACCTCCCGTGCCAACCTCGCCTTCTCGTACTACCAGGCGGGGCGGAGCGACGAGGCCATTGCTTTGGAGGAACCGGTGCTGGCCGTCCGTGAGCGGACCCTGGGCCCGGAGCATGCCGACACCGTATCGGCTCGCGCCAACCTCGCCGCCTCCTACCGGCAGGCGGGGCGGTTCGACGAGGCCATCGCCCTGCAGGAAGATGTGCTCGCCGAACGGGAACGGGCCTTGGGATCGGCGCATCCACGGACCGTGAACGCCTCTGCCGCCCTCGCCATCTCCTACTACCAGGCGGGGCGGAGCGGTGAGGCCATCGCGCTGGAGGAACCGATCCTGACCCTCCGCGAGCGGGTCCTGGGACCGGACCATGCCGATACGGTCAACGCCCGCGTCAACCTCGCCTTCTCCTACCGGCAGGCGGGGCGGTTCGACGAGGCCATCGCCCTGCAGGAGCGGGTGCTCCGCGACACCGAGCGGATCCTGGGCCCTGAGCATCCCGACACCGCCACTGCTCGTCACGACCTGGACCACTCCATCGAGCTGCGGGGGCGGATGCGGGGGACCGGCGTTCCCGGGCAAGGAGTCCTCTTCGACAGCGACGACGACCCGGAGGCCTCCGGCTAGATCGCGCCCCCGGACGTACGGGCTCCGGTGAAAGATGAGAGGGTCTTGCGGGTGAGTGAGACATCGACGAACACCCTGCAATACCGCGTCGACGGCCGGGAGGACGCGCCGGTCCTGGTCATCGGGCCCTCGTTGGGGACGACATGGCACATGTGGGACCGGCAGATACCCGAGCTCACCCGGGAGTGGCGGGTGGTGCGGTACGACCTGCCGGGGCACGGGGGTGCGCCGGCGCAGCCGTTCACGTCGGTGGCGGAGCTGGGGGACCGGCTGCTGGCCACGCTGGACGGGCTCGGGGTGCAGCGGTTCGGGTACGCGGGGTGTTCGCTGGGCGGGGCCGTGGGTCTCGACCTGGCGTTGCGGGCGCCGCACCGGGTGGCGTCGTTGGCACTGGTAGCGACGTCGCCGCGGTTCGGGAGCGCGGACGAGTTCCGGCAGCGGGGGGTGATGGTCCGGGCGAACGGACTGGAGCCGATGGCGAGGACGGCGCCGGAGCAGTGGTTCACGCCGGTGTTCGCGGGGGCGCAGCCGGCGATCGTCGACTGGGCCGTGCAGATGGTGCGGACGACGGACCCCGCCTGCTACATCGCGGCGTGCGAGGCGCTGGCCGTGTTCGACGTGCGGGAGGCGCTCGGGAGGATCGGGGTGCCTGCGCTGGTGCTCGTCGGGTCCGAGGACCAGGTGACCGGTCCCGCCGAGGCGAGGACGCTGGTGGCGGGGATCGCGGACGCGCGGCTCGCGGTGGTGCCGGGTGCTTCGCACCTGGCGCCGGTGGAGCAGCCCGCGGCCGTCACGGATCTGCTGTGCGAGCACTTCGCGGGGAGCGCGCAGGAGGCGAGCGGGTCGTTGGCGGTGCCGCCGATGCCCGCCGGGCCGGTGCCCGTCGCGGAGCCCGTGCCGGCCGCGCCGCCGGCCGAGGCGGCGGAGGCCGGGCGGCCCGACCCGTACGAGAAGGGGCTCGGGCTGCGCCGCGAGATCCTGGGCGACGCGCATGTGGACCAGGCGCTCGCGGCCGACCCGGACGGCGCGTTCCAGGGGCTGGTCACCCGGTACGCCTGGGGCGAGGTCTGGGGCAGGGAGGGGCTCGACCGGCGTACGCGCAGCGCGGTGACGCTGACCGCGCTGATCGCCGGGGGGCACCGGGAGGCGCTCGCCGACCACACGCGGGCCGCCCTGCGCAACGGCCTGTCGGCGGAGGAGATCCGCGAGATCGTGCTGCACGCGGGCGTGTACTGCGGGCTGCCGGCCGCGGAGACGGGGCTGCGGGTGGTCGCCCGCGTCATCGAGGAGGAGACGACGCCTCCGGCGTAATCTGGCGGCGTGAAGCTGACGAAGAAGTCCCACGCCTGCGTACGGCTGGAGAAGGACGGGCGGACGCTCGTCCTGGACCCCGGCATGTTCACCGAGGAGGACGCGGTCCGTGGGGCGGACGCGCTGCTCGTCACCCACGAGCACCCCGACCACTTCGACGAGGGTCGGCTGCGCGCGGCCCTGGAGGCCAACGAGGCCGCCGAGATCTGGACGCTGCGGAGTGTCGCGGAGCAGCTCTCGGCGGCTTTCCCCGGGCGGGTGCACACCGTCGGGCACGGCGACGCGTTCACGGCGGCCGGTTTCGAGGTGCAGGTCCACGGCGAGCTGCACGCGGTGATCCACCCGGACATCCCGCGGATCACGAACGTGGGCTTCTTCGTCGACGACGCGGTGTTCCACCCCGGCGACGCGCTCACCGTGCCCGACCGGCCCGTGGACACGCTGCTGCTGCCCGTCATGGCCCCGTGGAACAAGATCTCCGAGGTCATCGACTACGTCCGGGAGGTCAAGCCGCGTCGGGCGTACGACATCCACGACGCCCTGCTCACCGACCTGGCCCGGCCGATCTACGACCGCCAGATCGGCGCGCTCGGCGGCACCGACCACGCGCGCCTCGCGTCGGGCGCGTCCGCCGAGGTCTGAGCGGGGCCGTCGAGGCACGGGCGGGGCATTCGAGGCTTGGGCGGGGCCGGCGAGGCTCGGGCCGGTCCGGGAAGCCGGCCCGGGGGGAGCGGGGCACGCCCTCCGGTGCCGCCGCACCGGTCGACTGTCACACCCCGCCAGTAGGCTTGCGGGCATGCGCATCGCCACCTGGAACGTCAATTCGATCACCGCTCGGCTGCCGCGGCTGCTGGCCTGGCTGGAGAGCACCGGCACGGACGTGCTGTGCATCCAGGAGACCAAGTGCACGGCCGAGCAGTTCCCGACCGAGGAGCTCCGCGCCCTGGGGTACGAGTCGGCGGTCAACGCCACCGGCCGGTGGAACGGCGTGGCCCTGGTCTCGCGGGTCGGCCTCGCCGACGTCGTCACGGGTCTGCCCGGCGGCCCGGAGTACGACGGGGTGGAGGAGCCCCGGGCGATCTCCGCGACCTGCGGCCCGGTCCGGATCTGGTCGGTGTACGTGCCGAACGGCCGGGAGGTGGCCCACGAGCACTACGCCTACAAGCTGCGCTGGCTGGAGGCGCTGAAGGCGGCCGTCGCGGAGGACGCGGCGGGGGAGCGCCCCTTCGCGGTGCTCGGCGACTACAACATCGCCCCGACGGACGACGACGTCTGGGACCGGGCGGTGTTCGAGGGCGCCACGCACGTGACGGAGCCGGAGCGGGCGGCGCTCGCGGGCCTGCGCGAGACCGGGCTGACCGACGTGGTGCCGCGCCCGCTCAAGTACGACCACCCGTTCACGTACTGGGACTACCGCCAGCTCTGCTTCCCGAAGAACAAGGGCATCCGCATCGACCTGGTCTACGGCAACAAGCCGTTCGCCGAGGCGGTCTCGGACAGCTATGTGGACCGTGAGGAGCGCAAGGGCAAGGGCGCGTCGGACCACGCGCCCGTGGTCGTGGACCTCGACGTCTGACCGTGGTTCCTCCCGTCGTGCGACGGACGGTCCGCCCCGGCGGCGGAGATCGTTTCCGCGCGCCGGGTGGTCGGCCGGTGGCCGACGGTGCGAGGCTGTTCGGATGAACATCCCGTTTCTGGACAACTGGCGCAAGCGGCATGAGCCCGAGCCGGCCGACGCTCCCCTGGCCGCGGCCTTCGACCGCGATCCGGAGGGCGTGGCCGAGCTGCTCTCCGAGTGCGAGCTGCTGCGTGCCCGGGTGGGGGCGGCCGGCGTGGTCCTGGACGACACCCCGCGTTCCCTCCAGGAGCTCGACCAGCTGCCGCCGCGGTGGCGGAACGATTCCGAGGAGCTGCCCTGGATCGGGAACGACGCCGGGCTCTACCTCGGCACCGTCATCGTCCGGAACGTGCCGGACGCGCGGTGGCAGGTGTGGCCGGGCGGCGGACCGGTGGTGCGGCTCGCCTCCGGCCGGGAGATCCAGGTCGTCGAAGCCGGCCTGGACTGGGCGATGACGGGCTCGCCGGAGCTCTCCCAGGTGTACGCCGAGGCCGCCGAGTACTGAACCCGCGCCCCGCCCGCGCCACCCTGCCGCCGGGGATGCGGCTACTCCTCCCGCAGCGGAACCGACACGTACGACGGGTCGGACGACGGGGAGGAGAAGGTCAGTCGGGCGCCGGTCGGGTTGTGCTCGATGTACAGCGGGTCGACGGTGTCGACGACCAGTGCGAGCCGGTGTCCGGCCGGCACGTCGTACGCCGTGGAGAACAGCTCCAGGTCGACGGCGAACGGCTTTCCCGGCGTCCGGTCGTGGAAGGTGTGCGGCGCGTTGGTGACGAGCTTGCCGACACCCAGCGGACCGACGTCGTAGAGGTACGCGACGAGGGTGCCGCTCTCCTCGGTCGGGGTCACCGTCGTGTGCACCTTCACCGTGCCGCGCACCCGCTGCGGGGTGTCGTACCGCTCGGAGTGCCAGACGCCGGCGAACGCGCGGGGGAGCAGGGGGACGGACACGACGGGCGGGGTGCGGAGGAACTGGTCGAGGGCGTTGGTGAGCAGTGTGATGCCGCCGTTGGCGCCGGAGTCGACGTTCGCCCAGACCCGCTGTGTGTCGCCGAGGGCGAACTTCCGCTGGTTCGCGTTCACCGACTTCCAGTCCGGGTATCCCTCGTAGCCGCCGGTGGAGCGGGACTTGAGCTGGACCGGCTGCTCGCGGTCGACGCCGTTGTCGGCGCCCTTCAGGTAGTGGTCGAACCAGCGGTGGGCGCTGGTCCAGGTGTCGTTGGGGAGCCCGAACAGGCCGGTGGCCTCGGCGGTGGCGTGGTCGCCGGGTCGGAACTCCAGCCGCTTGGGGCCGGTGAGCTTCTCGTAGAAGCTCGCGTACTGGTTGGGCGGGAAGATCGTGTCCCCCCACGCGTTCCCGAGCATGATCGCGGCGCCGTTGGCGTTGATCCGGTCCAGGTGGGTCGCGGGCGACCTGGTCCGTCCCCAGGCGATCATCTCGTCCTCCTTGTCGAGGTTCGACGAGAGGAAGTCGCCCAGGATCTCCTTGAGTTCGGGCCCGGGGCGGCCCGTGAGGAAGCCGGCTCCGCCGAGCAGCCCGGCGGCCTGGAGGTGCTGGGTCCGCCCGCTGTAGATCGACTCGATCAGGTCCGCCCAGCCGCTCAGTGCGGCGACGGCCTTGATCCGCGGGTCGTGCGCGGCGGCGAGCAGGCTGATTCCGGCGCCGTACGAGACGCCGGCCATGCCGATGCGGGCCGGGTCCGCGGGCGTGTTCGCCAGGGCCCAGTCCACCACCTTCGACGCGTCGGCGACGTCCTTGGGCCCCGCGGTCTCGATCTCCCCGCCGGACTGCCAGAAACCGCGCGAGTTGTAACTCACCACGACGTAACCGGAGTCGGCGAGCTTCTGCGCCTGCGCGAGGTACTCGATCTGGGGCATGGCCCAGCTGGTGGGCAGCACGATCACGGGGTAGCGGGTGGACCCGTCGCTCCCCGCCGGCGTGACGACGTTCGCCTTGAGGACGGTGCCGCCCTCGCCCGCGATGTCGACGAACCGGAGGGAGCCGGCGGTCTCGGCGGCCTGCGCGGCGGGCGCGAGCCCGAGCGCCGTCCCGGCCACGAGGGCGGCCGAGACGGCGAGGACCAGGGATGTGCGCACGGGTCACTCCTCACTGGGGCACTGATGGGGGGCAGTGAAAGTGACCCGACGGTAACCGGCCAGGCTTACCCGTGGTAACTGGTCGGTAAGTTACGTGCGGGTAACGATTGGGGGGTCGCTCTCGAAGGCGAAGGTCTCCGCGAAGTCGGCGTGGGCCTCCTCGTACCGCTTGACCGCGAGGAGGAACATGGACCGGTCGGTGAGGGCGCGGGCGACGGCGGAACGGCCCTCGGGGAGGCGCCGGGCGAGCGCGACGCCCTCGTCGAGGTCCGGGCGGAGCGCCTCCTCGGCCCGTCGGCCGCACGTCTCCCAGTGGAGCGCCCGCCGGACGGTGAGGCGGCGCTGGGCGGCGATCAGCCCCGGGAGGTCGCCCGACTCGCGCAAGGCGGCGACCCGCTGGTCGAGGGAGGGGATGGAGGCGAAGTACTCCTCGCGCATGTCGGGGGACCACCCGTGGTGGGGGTGGACCCCGAACGCCGGCAGCGGGGCGTCCGGAGTGGCGGCCGGCTCGGCCGGCCGGCCCGAGAGGACGAGGAGGGTGACCCAGGAGGCCTGGATGTTGCTCCAGCTCACCGGCTCTCCGCCCGCCGCGAGACGGGCGAGCAGGGTCAGTGCCTCGCGCCGCGCGGCGGCTCCCTCGGACCGGCGTCCGGCCGCCCGCAGCATCCGGGCGTAGTGGTCCAGCTTCCAGACCAGGCAGGCCAGTGGGGAGCGGTTCTCCGCCGCCGTGCGCCGCGCGTCCGCCACGACGCGCGCGAACACCTCCAGGGCCTCCCCGTGCCGTCCGGCCGCGTCGAGTTCGGCCGCCCACTCGATCAGCGTCCAATCGGACACGTCGGCGGACCCGGGCACGATGTGCCCGGCGTACAGGTCGGCCGCCTCTCCGTGACGCCCCTCCTCGGCCAGGACGACCGCCAGTCGCCCGTACTGACCGGCCTCCGCCAACTCCTCGCACACCGCGCGGCCTTCGGCCCGCCGGCCGGCGGCGAACAGTGCGTGCTGGTAGCCGCGCAGGGCGCTCCTCAGCTGGTCCTCACGGCCCCGCGCCTCCGCGTCGTACCGCCGCACCGTGTCCACCGCCTCCGCGTACAGGGCCACGTGCGCCTTCGGGTCCCTGAGTTCCCAGGTGCGCGCGACCAGTGCGCGCGCCAGCTTGGGCAGATAGATCCGTGGGCTCACCTGCGCGAGGGTCCGGTACGCCTCGATCTCCACCCGGCTGCTCGGCCGGTCCGAGGCGAGCAGCAGGACCCGCGCCCGCAGCACCGCGTCCTCGTCGTACTTCCCTGCGTTCCCCATGTGCCCCCTGTTCTCCGTGTGATGCACGACGGAGATTCTGGGAGTCGGGCGACGGCCCGGACAAGGCTTGCGAACTGTGCGTTCCGTCCTACGAAAACCGGCCCTGACCTGTCATGATGGATACGTCATCACCCCTGGAGCGGCTGCCGGCGGGAGGCACGGTGGGGGAACAGGTCGACGTACCCGACGTCTTCGATCCGCGGATCTACGCCGCGGGCATCCCGCACGACCGCTTCCGGGCCCTGCGCGACCACCACCCGGTCGCCCGCCAGGAGGAGCCCGAGATCCTCGGCTGGCCCGCCGGGTCCGGCTTCTGGGCCGTCACCCGGCACGCCGACGTGGTCCGCGTGCTCAAGGACTCGGGGACGTACTCCTCACGCCTCGGCGCCACCCAGATCCGAGACCCCGCCCCGGCCGATCTGCCGTTCATCCGCAGGATGATGCTCAATCAGGACCCGCCGGAGCACGGCAGGTTGAGGCGACTGGTCAGTCGCGCCTTCACGCCGGGGCGGATCGAGCGGTTCGCCGTGACCGCGCGCGAGCGGGCCGGGAAGCTGCTCGCCGGGGCGGTCGCGGCCGGGGGCGAGGTGGACCTGGTCCGGAGCGTCACGGACGACTACGCGCTCCTCAACCTCACCGATCTGCTCGGGGTGCCGGCGGGCGACCGGGGGCTGCTGCACACCTGGACCGAGCGGGTCATCGCCTACCAGGACCCGGACGAGCCGCCCGTGCTCGACGCGGAGGGCCGCCCGGTGAACCCCCGGTCGCCCGCCATGCTCGCCGAGATGTTCGCGTACGCCCAGGAGCTGGCGGCGTACAAGCGCGAGCATCCCGCCGACGACGTCATGACCTCGCTCGCCACTTCCGAACTCGCCGACGCGGAACTGGAGATGTTCTTCTTCCTGCTGACCGTCGCGGGCAACGACACCGTCCGCAGCGCCGCCCCCGGCGGACTCCTCGCGCTTGCCGAACACCCCGACGAGCAGCGGAGGTTGTGGAGCGGCGCGGTGGCCATGGACACGGCGGTCGACGAACTCCTGCGCGTGCACCCGCCCGTGCTGTCCTTCCGGCGCACGGCGGACCGCGACACCGAGTTGGCGGGGCAGCCGATCGGGGCGGGGGAGAAGGTCGTCGTGTTCCACGCCTCCGCCAACCACGACGAGCGTGTCTTCGCCGACCCGCACCGCCTCGACCTGGGGCGGACGCCGAACCCGCACGTGTCCTTCGGGGACGGGCCGCACGTCTGCCTCGGCGCCCACTTCGCCCGGCTTCAGCTCCGGGTGCTGTACGAGGAGGCGCGCGGGGCCTGCGGGGGGCTGGCGCTCGCCGGACCGCCCCGCAGGCTCGTATCGAACTTCATCAACGGCATCAAGTCGCTGCCGGTGCGGCTGCGGGAGCCGTGAGGGCGAGCCGCGTGACGTCGGCGACCAGCTCCACCACGTCGGGCCCGTACGCCTGGGTGTTGACGACCTTGAGGAGCAGCACGAAGGAGCCCGAGCGGTGGGTGCGGGCCAGGGACTCGTGGTGGCGCGCCAGGTAGCGGGTCGCCGCCTGGTTGGTGATGGCGCGCTGCCCGCAGAAGAGGAAGACGGGGCGGCCGCCCTCCCCGGCGGTCAGTCGGGCGAGGATCACGTACTCGGAGACGCCCTTGTCCATGGGGTAGTGCTCGGTGCCGACGGTGATCTGCCCCTGGGTGCCGGACGGCTGCACGTCCACGTTCATGGTCACGCCCGGCAGCAGCGTGGACAGGTGGGCGGCCATCCGGCGGTTGGAGTACGGGCCGCCGACGCAGAACTCGGTGCGGTCGCCGAAGCCCTGGTGGGCGACGTCGTGCGCGAGTATCCGGGCCTGCGCGCCGCAGTCCTTGATGAGGGCGGAGAGTTCGAGCATGGCGAAGACGTCGAAGCGGTGCACGACGTTGTCCCCACCCGCCTCGCGGTTCACCACGAGCAGGCACTCCGAGCTGCCCGGCAGCCCGAAGAAGGCCTGCTTGCGGCGGAGCCTGCGCCGCCAGAGGTAGGTGCGGGCCAGCCAGCCCAGGGAGGCGCTGACCCCGGTCGCCAGGACTCCCAGCACGATGTTCCGCACGTCTTCGTTCATGGCCGCGCATGCTAGCGGTCGACCGGCCTCTTGTTCGAGGCGGTCCTGACGGAACGGGCGGGGGGAAGTTACGCTGCGCGGACGGTCGTTGACTGGAGGTAGGAATGCGTCGCTCCGCCGCTGGGAAGGTCTCCGTTCTCGCCGTCGCGGCGACGGTGCTCTCGATGGGTGCCGCCGCCCCGGCCCAGTCCCCGCCTTCCGCCGCGCCGCCACCCGTCAAGGAGCCCGTCGCGGTCGGCTACGGCGGCGCCGTAGCCAGTGTCGACGCCGACGCCTCGGCCGCCGGTGTCGAGGTGCTCCGCAAGGGGGGCAACGCCGTGGACGCGGCCGTCGCCGTCGCGGCGGCCCTCGGCGTCACCGAGCCGTACTCGGCGGGCATCGGGGGCGGCGGGTTCTTCGTGTACTACGACGCGAAGAGCCGTACCGTGCACACCATCGACGGGCGCGAGACGGCGCCCCGCTCCGCCGACGCGAACCTGTTCACGGAGAACGGCAAGCCCATCCCGTTCGAGGAGGGCCAGACCAGCGGCCTCGGTGTCGGCACCCCGGGCACCCCGGCGACCTGGCAGACCGCGCTCGACGCGTGGGGCAGCAGGCGACTCGGCACCCTCCTGGAACCCGCCGAACGCCTCGCCCGCGACGGTTTCACCGTCGACGCGACCTTCCGTTCCCAGACGGCGGCCAACGAGGCCCGGTTCCGCGACTTCCCCGCCACGTCCGAACTCTTCCTGCCGGGCGGTCAGTTGCCGGTGGTCGGCACCCCGTTCAAGAACCCCGACCTGGCCCGTACGTACGAGAAGCTCGGACGCGAGGGTGTCGGAGCGCTCTACCGGGGGCCGCTCGCCCGGGACATCGTGAACACCGTCCGTACGCCCCCGGTCCGCGCAGGCGCCACCCGGACCGTACGCCCCGGCGACCTGACGGAGGGTGACCTCGGCGCGTACCGGACCGTGTTCCGCAAGCCCACCAAGGTCTCCTACCGGGGTCTCGACGTGTACGGCATGGCCCCCTCGTCGTCCGGCGGCACGAGCGTCGGCGAGGCGCTGAACATCCTGGAGGGCACCGACCTCGCCGCCGCCTCCCCGGCCGGATACCTGCACCGGTACATCGAGGCCAGCCGCATCGCGTTCGCCGACCGGGGCCGCTGGGTCGGCGACCCGGCCTTCGAGTCCGTGCCCACCCGGGGGCTGCTCTCCCAGCGGTACGCCGACTCCCGGGCCTGCCTGATCCGCGACGGCGCCGCCCTGACCAGCCCGCTCCCGCCCGGCGACCCCGCGAACCCGGTGCCGTGCGCGACCGGCGGCACGGCGGCCCCGACCACGTACGAGGGCGAGAACACGACCCATCTGACGGTCGCCGACAAGTGGGGCAACACCGTCGCCTACACGCTGACCATCGAGTCCACCGGCGGCAGCGGGATCACCGTGCCGGGCCGCGGCTTCCTGCTGAACAACGAGCTGACCGACTTCTCCTTCGCGCCGGCGAACCCGGCCGTGCACGACCCGAACCTGCCGGGTCCCGGCAAGCGGCCGCGCTCCTCGATCTCGCCGACGATCGTCCTCGACGGCCACGACCGGCCCGTCCTCGCCCTCGGCTCCCCGGGCGGCGCCACCATCATCACGACCGTCCTCCAGACCCTCACCGGTGTCCTCGACCGGGGCCTCCCGCTCGTCGACGCCATCGCCGCGCCGCGCGCCAGCCAGCGCAACCAGGCCACCACGGAACTCGAACCCGCCCTGTGGAACAGCCCGTTGAGGGCGGAACTGGAGGGGATCGGGCACGGCTTCCGGCAGAACCCGGAGATCGGCGCGGCGACCGGCGTCCAGCGCCTTCCCGACGGCCGCTGGCTGGCCGCGGCGGAGACGGTCCGAAGGGGCGGCGGCTCGGCGATGGTGGTCCGCCCGGCGTCGTAGGAGGCGCCCTACAGGGCGGTGAGGATGCGCGGGCCGTCGTCCGTGATCGCCACCGTGTGCTCGGCGTGGGAGGCGCGGGAGCCGTCGGAGGTGCGGATGGTCCAGCCGTCGCGGGCGGTGTAGTGGTCGTCCGTGCCGCCGCCGATGAGCATCGGTTCGATCGCGAGCACCATGCCGTGCCGGAGCTTCATGCCGCGGCCCGGGCGTCCCTCGTTGGGGACGCCCGGGTCCTCGTGCATGGCGCGGCCGATGCCGTGGCCGCCGAAGCCGTCGGGGATGCCGTACCCCGCTTCGCGGCAGACCCGCCCGATGGCGTGCGCGATGTCGCCGATGCGGTTGCCGACGACGGCCGCGGCGACGCCGGCCTCCAGGGCCCGCTCCGCCGCGGCGATCAGACGGGTGTCCTCGGGCCGGGCGCGGCCGACGGTGAAGCTGACGGCCGCGTCGCCCGCCCAGCCGCCCAGGGTCGCGCCGCAGTCCACGGACACGAGGTCGCCGTCGGCCAGCCGGCCCGGGCCGGGGATGCCGTGCACGATCGCGTCGTTGACGGAGAGGCACACGACCGCGGGGAACGGCACCGGCGCCCACTCCGGGTGGTAGTCCAGGAAGGGCGACCCGGCCCCCGCCTCCGCCAGGACCTCGCGCGCTGCCCGGTCGAGCTCGGTCAGCTCGACGCCGGGCGCCGCCTTCTCCCGCACGGCCGCGAGGGCGCGCGCCACCACGCGGCCGGCCTCGCGCATGGCCGCCAGGGACTCGTTCGTCTTGATCTCCACCATGCCAATTACTATACCGGTATTAGAATGGCGCCATGGTGCGCACACCCCTGACCCCCGAAGAGCGCGAGCGCGGCGAGCGCCTCGGCCTGCTGCTGCGTTCGGCGCGCGGCGAGCGGTCCATGGTCGAGATCGCCGCGGCCGCCGGACTGTCCGCCGAGACCCTCCGCAAGATCGAGACGGGTCGGGCCCCGACACCGGCCTTCTTCACCGTCGCCGCCCTCGCCGGGGTCCTCCACCTCTCCATGGACGAGCTCGTCGTGCTCTGCGCCCCGGCCCCGGTCTGACCCCGGCCCGACCGGCGCTCCGGCCTTGCCCGCACTCTCGGGAAGACACCCCCTAGGCTCCGGGCATGATCTCCGAAGAGCTGCGGCGCGGCCGCTACGTCAGCCTGACCACCTTCCGCAAGGACGGCACCGGGGTCGCCACACCCGTCTGGTACGCGGTGGAGGGCTCCGAGCTGTACGCCTGGACCCGCACCGACTCCTGGAAGGTCAAGCGGCTCCGCAAGGACCCCCGGGTCGTGGTCGCCGTGTGCGACGTGCGCGGGAACGTCCCCGAGGGGGCCGAGCGGGTGACCGGCGAGGGCCGGCTCGTGCAGGGCGAGGAGCTGCGCCGGATCAGGCGCCTGCTGTCGCGCAAGTACAGCTGGCAGTTCTGGCTGACCGACGTCCCCGCCATGATCGTCCGGCTCGGCAAGCGCCCGCACACCGGGATCGTCGTGACGTTCTGAAAACGGTCCGTAGTCGTCCTGTAACACGACTGCGGTCCAATACCTCGCGGACCGGAAGGTTCCAGTCGACTGCGGGGCAGGTGCGTGACGCATGACGGTGTATCGACTACCGGCGGAGATCGCCGAGTTCACGGGATGGCTGACCGGGCTCGCCGGGCGCCTCCAGCCGGGCGCCGGCTGGTACGGCGTCTTCGCCGAACGCGACCCGGACGGGCTGCGCGCCTGCTTCGACGGGAGGGAGCTCCTGCCCTGGGACGTCGTCGAGTCCCTCCTCCAGGACGCCGGCGAAGTCGCCGACGGGCCCCTCGCCGCCCAGGGCCGGACCCTGTACGCGGCCGCCGCCACCGCGTACGACCGCCGGCCCGGCGGAGCGGACGCGCTCGCCGAACGCCGCGACCTCATGGAAGCCGAACGCCGGCACGCCGAAACCCGCGCCCGCGAACTCGGCGAACGCCTCCGCGCGACCCCCGCGCCGGGCCCCGACGCGACCGCCCGCCTGGAACACGACCTCGCCTGGACCCGCGACGACCACGCCAGGGCGGTGGCCCGCGTCCACGACCTGACGGGCCGGCTCTCCCGGGTGCGGGAGGAGGCGCGGGGGCCTGTCGCCGTCCGACCGGTGGCCGCCGCGGCGGACCGGCGCGTCGGACCCGTGCTCGCCGTACGGGAGGGACCGGCGGGGCACATGCTCGCCGCAGGGGAGCGACCCGCCGGGCCCGTGCTCGCCGTACGGGAGCGACCCGCCGGACCCGCGCCGGCCGCGCCGGAGCGGCCTACCGCGCCCGTGTTCGCGGCGACGGCCCCGGCCGTCGGCCCGGCGGGGGCGCCGCCGGCGGGCGGTGCGAAGGGTGTCCGGGGCAAGCGGCGACCGCGGGGTGCCCGGTACGCCTGGCTGGAGGAGAGCGCCGAGGGGCCGGAGGCGACGACGGCGCCCGAACCGCTGCCCGCACTCCCGGCAGGGGGAGTCGCGCCCCGGGGCGCCCGGTTCGGGGGAGCGGCCGGACCCGACGGGAGCGGCGGTGCGGCCGTGCCCCCGCGTCCGGACTCCGAGGAGGCCGTACGGGCCGCCGCCAACGCGGTCTACGCGCTCCGGAGGCTCCGCGCCCAGGGCCGCAGCGGCGAGGCGCACGCCCTGCTGTGCGAGGCGCTCGACGGGCCGCCCGCCCGGCTGCCTGCGCTCGCGGCGGAGCTGCACCGGGCCGGGCTCGGCGCCGACTGGGCCACCCTGCTCTGGGAGGCGGCCTCGCTGCCGCCGGGGCGGCTCGCCGCCGTCGCCGGCGCGCTGGCGGACGCGGGCCGGGCCGCCGACTGCGAGCAGCTCCTGCGCCAGGGCGTGGCCCGGCCGGTCGAGGAGCTGGCCGGGGCGTGCGCCGCGCTGCGAGCCGAGGACCACCACCGCGAGGCGCAGGCCCTGCTCACCGCCTTCGTCCGGGTCCGTGCCCCCGAGGACGCCGCCCGCCTCGCGGGCGCCGACCCGCGCGGCCTGGTCCCGCAACTCCTCGACGCGGCCCGCGCGGTGTCCGCCTCCCGTGAGCGCGACCTGCTGCACGCCCTGCGCGTGGCGGGCCTGGCGGGGGTCTGACGGGCGTCTGGCGGGGGCCGGGAGGGGCTTGTGGCGAGGGCCCCGCGAGGGGTCCTCACGGGGGTCTGGCGGCCCTCGCTCGCGCGTACCGGTCCGGGGGATGTTTCGTGCGTTCCGTACTGGTCCGTACGTGTCGGTACGTGTCCGACGTCGACCACTCGGGTATGAAACATGATCGACCCGGCCGCTTCGCGGCGGCGGTCTTGCTCCGGGGTGTGACGGGGCTTACGTTCTCCTCCTACGCACCGCGTCTACGTGCGTAGAGGCTCTCTGACGCCGTGCCGAAGGAGCAGCTCATGACCGACGTCGTACGCGCCGCGCTCGTCCAGGCGACCTGGACGGGCGACACCGAATCCATGATCGCCAAACACGAGGAGTACGCCCGGGAGGCGGCCCGGCAGGGTGCCAAGGTGATCGGTTTCCAGGAGGTGTTCAACGCCCCCTACTTCTGCCAGGTCCAGGAGCCCGAGCACTACCGCTGGGCCGAACCCGTCCCCGACGGCCCCACCGTCTCGCGGATGCGGGAGCTCGCCAGGGAGACCGGGATGGTGATCGTGGTCCCCGTCTTCGAGGTCGAGAGCGAGGGCTTCTACTACAACACCGCCGCCGTCATCGACGCCGACGGCAGCTACCTCGGCAAGTACCGCAAGCACCACATCCCGCAGGTCAAGGGCTTCTGGGAGAAGTACTACTTCCGCCCGGGCAACGCCGGCTGGCCGGTCTTCGACACCGCCGTCGGACGGGTCGGGGTCTACATCTGCTACGACCGGCACTTCCCGGAGGGCTGGCGCCAACTCGGACTCAACGGAGCGCAGTTGGTCTACAACCCGTCGGCCACCCACCGCGGCCTCTCCTCCTACCTCTGGCAGCTGGAGCAGCCCGCCGCCGCCGTCGCCAACGAGTACTTCGTCGCCGCGATCAACCGCGTCGGCGTCGAGGAGTACGGCGACAACGACTTCTACGGCACCAGCTACTTCGTCGACCCGCGCGGCCGCTTCGTCGGCGACGTGGCCTCCGACAAGGAGGAGGAACTCGTCGTCCGCGACCTGGACTTCGGCGTCATCGAGGAGGTGCGTCAGCAGTGGGCCTTCTACCGGGACCGCCGCCCCGACGCGTACGACGGGCTGGTGCAGCCGTGAGCAGCCTCTTCGACCGGCACAAGGCCGTCATCCCCGACTGGGTCGCCCTCTACTACCGCGACCCCATCGAGATCACCCACGGCGAGGGCCGCCACGTCTGGGACGCCGACGGGCGCAGGTACCTCGACTTCTTCGGCGGCATCCTCACCACCATGACCGCCCACGCCCTGCCCGAGGTCACCAAGGCCGTCGCCGAGCAGGCCGGGCGCATCATCCACTCGTCGACGCTCTACCTCAACCGGCCCATGGTGGAGCTCGCCGAGCGGATCGCCGGCCTCTCCGGCATCCCCGACGCCCGCGTCTTCTTCACCACCTCCGGCACCGAGGCCAACGACACGGCCCTCCTCCTCGCCACCGCGTACCGCGGCTCGAACCAGATCCTGGCCATGCGGAACAGCTACCACGGCCGGTCCTTCTCCACCGTCGGCATCACCGGCAACCGCGCCTGGTCGCCCACCGGCCTCTCCCCGCTCCAGACCCTGTACGTCCACGGCGGCGTCCGCACCCGCGGCCCGTACGCCCAGTACGGCGACGAGCGGTTCACCGAGGCCTGCGTCGCCGACCTGGAAGACCTGCTGGGCCACACCCGGAACGTCGCCGCCCTCATCGCCGAACCCATCCAGGGCGTCGGCGGCTTCACCTCCCCGCCCGACGGCCTGTACGCCGCCTTCCGCCGCGTCCTCGACCGGCACGGCATCCTCTGGATCACCGACGAGGTGCAGACGGGCTGGGGCCGCACCGGCGAACACTTCTGGGGCTGGCAGGCCCACGGCCAGGCCGGGCCGCCCGACATCCTCACCTTCGCCAAGGGCATCGGCAACGGCATGTCCGTCGGCGGGGTCGTCGCCCGCGCCGAGATCATGAACTGCCTCGACGCCAACTCCATCTCCACCTTCGGCGGCTCCCCGGTCACCATGGCCGCCGGGCTCGCCAACCTCTCGTACCTCCTCGAAAACGACCTCCAGGGCAACGCCCGACGCGTCGGCGGCCTCCTCATCGAGCGCGTCCGGGCCGCCTGCGCCGGGGTCCCCGAGGTGCGGGAGGTCCGCGGCCGCGGCCTCATGATCGGCATCGAACTGACCGAGCCGGGCACCGATCGAGCCGCCCCGGACGCGGCCGCCGCCGTCCTGGAGGCGGCCAGGGAAGGCGGGCTGCTCATCGGCAAGGGCGGCGGCCACAACACCAGCACCCTGCGCATCGCCCCGCCGCTCTCCCTCACCGTCGCCGAGGCCGAGGAAGGCGCGGCCATCCTCGAACAGGCCCTCCGCACCCTCTAGTACGCCCCCCAGCCGGGAGAGGAGCAGTCCCGTGAGCACCCGTACCCTGATCAGGGGCGGTCTCGTCGTCACCGCCGCCGACGAAGTCCACGCCGACGTGCTGATCGAGGACGGCCGCGTCGCCGCCCTCGCGGCCCACGGCTCGGACGCGGCGGCGGGCTGGACCGCCGACCGGACCATCGACGCCACCGACCGCTACGTACTGCCCGGAGGCGTCGACGCCCACACCCACATGGAGCTGCCGTTCGGCGGCACCTCCGCCTCCGACACCTTCGAGACCGGCACCCGCGCCGCGGCCTGGGGCGGCACCACCACCATCGTCGACTTCGCCGTCCAGAGCGTGGGCCACAGCCTGCGTGAAGGGCTCGACGCCTGGTACGCCAAGGCCGACGGCAACTGCGCCGTCGACTACGCCTTCCACATGATCCTCTCCGACGTCAACGAGCACACGCTCAAGGAGATGGACAAGCTCGTCCAGGAGGGCATCACCTCGTTCAAGCTGTTCATGGCGTACCCGGGCGTCTTCTACAGCGACGACGGCCGCATCCTGCGCGCCATGCAGCGCTCCGCCGACAACGGCGGGCTGATCATGATGCACGCCGAGAACGGCATCGCCATCGACGTCCTCGTCGAACAGGCGCTCGCCCGCGGCGAGACGGACCCCCGCTACCACGGCGAGGTCCGCAAGGCCCTCCTGGAGGCCGAGGCCACCCACCGCGCGATCCAGCTGTCCCGGGTCGCCGGCGCGCCGCTCTACGTCGTCCACGTCTCCGCCGAGGAGGCCGTCGCCGAGATCGCCGCCGCCCGCGACAAGGGCCTCCCGGTCTTCGGCGAGACCTGTCCCCAATACCTCTTCCTGTCCACCGACAACCTCGCCGAGCCGGACTTCGAGGGCGCCAAGTACGTCTGCTCGACGCCGCTGAGGCCGAAGGAGCACCAGGCCGCGCTCTGGCGCGGGCTGCGCACCAACGACCTCCAGGTGGTGTCGACGGACCACTGCCCGTTCTGCTTCGTGGGTCAGAAGGAGCTGGGCCGGGGGGACTTCTCGAAGATCCCCAACGGCCTGCCGGGCGTCGAGAACCGCATGGACCTGCTCCACCAGGCCGTCGTCGACGGGCACATCTCGCGCCGCCGCTGGATCGAGATCGCCTGCGCGACCCCGGCCCGGATGTTCGGCCTCTACCCGCAGAAGGGCACGATCGCGCCCGGCGCCGACGCCGACATCGTCATCTACGACCCGCACGCCCGCCAGACGATCTCCGCGGCCACCCACCACATGAACGTCGACTACTCCGCGTACGAGGGGAGGGAGATCACCGGTCAGGTCGAGACGGTCCTCTCGCGCGGCGAACCCGTCATCGACCAGCGGAAGTTCACCGGCCGCGCCGGACACGGCGCCTTCACCCCCCGCTCCACCTGCCAGTACCTGAACTAGGAGAACGACGTTGGACTTCGGACTCGTCCTGCAGACCGACCCGCCGGCCTCGCAGGTCGTCGGGCTGATGCGCCGGGCGGAGCGCAACGGCTTCCGCTACGGCTGGACCTTCGACTCCGCCGTGCTGTGGCAGGAGCCCTTCGTCATCTACAGCCAGATCCTCGCCAACACCACCAAGCTGCACGTCGGCACCATGGTGACCAACCCGGGAACGAGGACGTGGGAGGTGACGGCCTCCACCTTCGCCACCCTGAACGACATGTACGGCAACCGGACCGTCTGCGGCATCGGCCGCGGCGACTCCGCCATGCGCGTCGCGGGCCGCAAGCCGAACACCCTGGCCCGCCTGGGCGAGGCGATCGAGGTCATCCGCGACCTGGCGGAGGGCCGCGAGGCGGAGGTCGACGGCAACGCGATCCGCATCCCGTGGATCAAGGACGGCAAGCTGCCGGTGTGGATGGCGGCGTACGGCCCCAAGGCCCTGGCCCTCGCCGGGCAGAAGGCGGACGGCTTCATCCTCCAGCTCGCCGACCCGTTCCTCACCGAGTGGATGGTCAAGGCGGTCCGGCAGGCCGCCGTGGACGCCGGCCGCGACCCCGACGCCCTCACCATCTGCGTCGCCGCCCCCGCCTACGTCACGGCGGACGACTCGCCCGAGGCCCTGGCGCACGCCCGCGACCAGTGCCGCTGGTTCGGCGGCATGGTCGGCAACCACGTCGCCGACCTGGTCGCCAAGTACGGCGAGCACTCCTCCATGGTCCCGGAGGAGCTGACGGCGTACATCAAGGACCGCCAGGGCTACGACTACTCCCACCACGGCCGCGCCGACAACCCCGACACCACCTTCGTCCCCGACGAGATCGTCGACCGCTTCTGCCTCCTCGGCCCCGCCGAGGCCCACATCGACAAGCTCCGCCACCTGAAGACCCTCGGCGTCGACCAGTTCGCCGTCTACGACATGCACGACAACCGGGAGGGCACGATCGACGCGTACGGCACCGACGTCATCCCGGCCCTCGCGGACGCGTAGCGCCCCGCGGCGACGGGAGCCCCGCCGGGTTGGCGGCGGGGCCCCGCCGGTCCCGTGGACGTCAGGGAAGGAACTCGTACGACGGACCGTCGGGGGCGCGGTCGCGCGCGCACAGGGTCACGTCCCTCCCCTTGAGGTACGCCAGCAGCCACTCGCCGAACGTCATCTCGTAGAGGGTCCACCCCGGGCTGTCCATCTCCTGCACCACGACGCGCCAGGGCGCCGACGGTTCGTCGGGGACGCGCAGGAAGATCGCCTCGCCCGTCGTGGCCGTCGCCACCGGCATGACCTCGCCGGGGTTCGCCCCCGCCGGTCCCGGCAGGAACTCGGCCATGTCCTCCTCGCGCCAGAACGCGAGGTCCTTCCTGGCCATCGTCCCCAGGTCGTGCAGGAGATGGGGGGCGGGATGCAGCAGGTACAACTGCCCATTGATCACGATCGACCCGTAGGCATCGACGATCTCGCGGAAATCCGCCGGGAACTCGATGCCGAATTCCCGCTCCACCGCGATCCACGGCGCCGGATCGGACCAGTTGAACCTGGATTCGCCCAGCAGGGCTTGAACATCCGAGAGCGCTGCCATCGTTCCGACCCTTCTGGCGCGTCGCGCCGGTACTCGTCCGGAGATCGTAACGGCCGGTGGAGCAGCCCGTCTTGACGGCCCCGACGCCCGGGGCGACACTCCGCACATCCAAGAACCCCACGCCCGCACGGCCTCGTTCCGTCCCCCGAACGAAGGGTTCGGCCCATGACCGCTACCGATTCCTCCGGAAGACCCGGAGGCCCGGGAGACCCCGGAATTCCCGCCGGAACATTCGGCGCGTACGACGTCCACGACGGCCGCGCCGAGCTCGCGCCCGGCACCGCCCCCGACGACCCCCGCTTCGTCAACGACGACCTGCTCCCGGTCCCCGTCGCGGAGCGCCGGTGGACCACCTACAACTTCGCCGCCCTCTGGGTCGGCATGGCCCACAACATCCCGTCCTGGATGCTCGCCTCCGGCCTCGTCGCCCTCGGCATGGACTGGAAGCAGGCCGTCCTCACCATCGCCCTCGCCAACGTCGTCGTCCTGCTCCCGATGCTGCTCACCGGGCACGCCGGACCCAAGTACGGCATCCCGTTCCCGGTCCTCGCCCGCGCGTCCTTCGGGCTGCGCGGAGCCAACCTGCCCGCGCTCATCCGCGCCGGCGTCGCCTGCGCCTGGTTCGGCATCCAGACCTGGATCGGCGGCCAGGGCGTCTTCGTCCTGTTCGACAAGGTCCTCGGAGTGCTCTTCGACGTCAGCTGGGCGGACGCGTCGCGGATCGGCGGCCAGCCCTGGACCCTCTGGCTCTGCTTCGTCCTCTTCTGGGCGCTCGAACTCGCCATCATCTACCGGGGGATGGAGGCGCTGCGCCGCTTCGAGAACTGGGCCGCGCCGTTCGTCATCGTCGGCGCGCTCGCCCTCCTCGGATGGATCACGGCCAAGGCGGGCGGCCTCGGACCGCTCCTCGACCAGCCGTCCGCGCTCGGTTGGGGCGCCGACTTCTGGCCCGTCTTCTTCCCCGCCCTCATGGGCATGATCGCCTTCTGGGCGACCCTCAGCCTCAACATCCCGGACTTCACCCGCTTCGGCGCCGGCCAGCGGTCCCAAGTCCTGGGCCAGAGCCTCGGGTTGCCGACCACGATGACGCTCTTCGCGCTGCTCTCGGTGCTCGTCACCTCCGGCTCGCAGGCCGTGTACGGGGCGCCCGTCTGGGACCCGGTGGCCCTCGCCGCCCGCACCGACAACGTCTTCGGACTCCTCTTCGCCCTGGTGACCGTCCTCGTCGCCACCCTGTCGGTGAACATCGCGGCGAACGTCGTCTCCCCGGCGTACGACCTCGCCAACCTGGCGCCGAAACTGGTGAACTTCCGCACGGGCGCGCTGATCACCGGCGTCGTGGGCATCGTCATCATGCCGTGGAAGCTCACCGTCACCCCCGAGCTGTACATCTTCACCTGGCTCGGTCTGGTCGGCGGGCTCCTCGGCACGGTCGCCGGCATCCTCATCGCCGACTACTGGCTGGTCCGCCGCACGGTCCTCGACCTCGCTGGGCTCTACCGCCCCGACGGCCCCTACTGGTACCGGGGCGGCTGGAACCCGGCGGCCGTCCTCGCCTTCGCGGTCGGCGGCGTCCTCGCCGTCGGCGGCTCCCACTCGGCCCCCGGCGCCGGCCCCTTCCCCGAGGACGGCCTCATCCCCTTCCTCAAGCCCCTCGCCGACTACGGCTGGGCCGTCGGCCTCGCCGCCTCCCTGCTCCTCTACACCGTCCTCATGAGGCGCGGGGGAGCCTCCCGGTCGTCCGCTCGATCCAGCTGAGGTACGACCAGACCCGGGTGTTCACCGCCGGGGTCTCGGTCGCGCACCCCTTCCCGTACGACACGAGGCCGATCAGGTACGGCTTCCGCGCGACCGCGTGCACCAGCGGTCCGCCGGAGTCGTACTGGCACGTGTCCCGCCCGGGGGAGTACGTGCACAGCTGCGACGGGGTCACCTGCGACATCCCCCTCGTCCCGCACACCGGGTTGCTCATCGTGTCCAGGGTCACCGTCCGCAGCACCGCCGACGTCCGTCCGCCGAACGACGTGGCCCCCCAGCCGGGGGCCTCCACCCGCGTGTGGTCGAACGCCCCCCGCGCGAACGAGTACGGGAGCGCGATCGGCCGCACGTCCCGGCCGACCGCGACCGGCTCGGCCAGCCGCACCAGCGCGATGTCGTTCCGCTGGCTCTCCGGGTCGTAGTCCGGGTGCACCACCATCCGCGCGGCCGCCGCCACCACCGCGTTCGGGCTGTCCTCCCGCGACGTCAGGTCGTGCTCGCCGAGCAGCACCCCCACCCGGTCCGTGCTGCTGTACGACCCCGTCACACAGTGCGCCGCGGTGACCACCCACCGCTCCCCGATCAGCGCCCCGCCGCACATCACCCGCCGCTCCTCCAGGTCCACGAGACCCGCCATGAACGGATACTGGTGCGGCCTCGCCTCCTCCCCTCCCACGATCCCCGCCGCAGGCCCGGTGCCCAGTGCCCCCAGCACCGCGACCGCCCCCGCCGCCACGCCCGTCACCTTCCGCACCCATCCCATGAACTCTCCGACCCGTCGACGACGTCTTCCCGGACCCCGGCACTGCGGAGACGTTTCCTCTCTCCGTCCCGCATCCGCCCCGGCCCGTCGGCTCGTCAACGATCACGGCGGACACTGGTCACGGACGGTTGACGCCCGACCCGTGCCGGGACGGGCCCGGAAGAGAGAGCTGGTCATCCATGAGCGAGCGTGCGCTGCCCTACGGGACGACGGAGGCGACGTCGGCGTTCGGGCTGGGGCTGCACCACGTGCAGCTGTCGCTGCCGCCGGGCGAGGAGGAGGTGTGCCGCCGGTTCTACGTGGACGTGCTGGGGATGACGGAGATCCGGAAGCCCCCGGTCCTGGCGGCGCGCGGGGGGCTGTGGGTGCGGGCGGACGCCCTGGAGATCCATCTGGGGGTGGAGGAGGACTTCCGGCCGGCCCGCAAGGGGCATCCGGGCATCCTGGTGGCGGACCTCGACGGGCTCGCGGAGCGGCTGGCCGGCAAGGGGGTCGAGGTGACCTTGGACGGGAACTTCCCGGGCCACCGGCGGTTCTACGCGGCCGACTGCCACGGGAACCGGCTGGAGTTCCTGTGCCCCGAGAGCTGAGCCGGCCGCTGCCCGGGCGCCCCACCCGGCCGCGAGGCGCCCTGCGGGGAAACGGAGGGTGGCGGGCGCGACGTTCCGGATGTCAGGGGCGCGTGCTTAGCTGGAGGGCATGATCGGAGACTTCCTGGAGCACGTCCTCGACGGTGGTACGGGCGAGGTGGAGGAGGCGGTGCGCAAGGCGGCCGCCGCCGAGATCATGCCGCGGTTCCGGCAGCTCGGCGCGGACGAGATCATCGAGAAGAACGGGCCGCACGACCTGGTCACGGTGGCCGACCGGGCCGCCGAGGCGCACCTCACCGCCTCCCTGACCGCGCTGCTGCCGGGCTCCGTCGTGGTGGGCGAGGAGGCCGTGCACGCCGACCCGACCGTCTACGAGGCGCTGCGCGGCGACGCCCCCGTGTGGATCGTGGACCCCGTCGACGGGACCCGCCAGTTCGTCAACGGCGACCCCGCGTTCTGCACGCTCGTCGCCCTCGCACGGCACGGCGAGGTCCTGGCGTCGTGGACCTTCGCCCCGGCCCTGGAGGAGATGGCCGTCGCGGTGCGCGGCCGCGGAGCCACCCTCGACGGGCGGCCGCTGCGCTCCGGGTCACCCCTGCCCGGCGCGGTCGTCGAGGTCGCCACCTCGCACCCGGACTACAGCACGCCCGAGCAGAAGCGCGCGCTGCTCGCCCTGGACACGGAGGGCGTGCGCCGCCGCCCGTGCGGCTCCGCCGGGCTCGAATACCTCGCGGTGGCGCGGGGCGATCTCGACGCCACCGCGTTCGGATGGGAGTACGCGTGGGACCACGCGGCCGGACTGCTCCTGGTCGCCGAGGCGGGCGGCACGGACACGACGATCGCGGGGGAGCGGTTCCGCATCGCCGGCGGCAACGCGCTGCCGTTCACCGCCGCCAGGGACGCGGCGACGGCGGAGCGGATCCGGAGACTCCTCGGGGGGCGGTGAGCCCGGCCGGGCCACCGGCCTATCCTGGGGGGCCTTGGCCATCGGCTGACGAAGGAGTTCGAAGGTGACGAACGAGACGTCGATGCTCGATGCGGTCGTCGTGGGGGCGGGGCCCAACGGACTCACCGCGGCCGTCGAGTTGGCCCGGCGGGGCTTCTCGGTGGCCGTCTTCGAAGCCGAGCCGACCGTCGGCGGCGGAGCCAGGACCGAGGAGCTCACGCTCCCCGGGTTCCGGCACGACCCCTGCTCCGCCGTGCACCCCCTGGGCGCCGGCTCGCCCGTCTTCGGGACGATGCCGCTGGACCGGTACGGCCTGGAGTGGCTCCACCCCGAACTGCCCATGGCCCACCCCTGGGACGACGGCACCGCCGCCGTCCTCGCCCGCTCCGTCGCCGAGACCGCCGCCTCCTTCGGGCCGCGCGACGCCGGCGCCTACCGCAGGCTCGTCGCCCCGTTCCTCGGCAAGTGGGACACCCTGGCCCGGGACTTCATGCAGCTGCCGCTCACCGCACTGCCCCGCGACCCCGTCACCCTCGCCCGCTTCGGCCTCGCCGGGCTGCCGCCCTCCACCTGGCTGATGCGACGGTTCCAGGACGAGAAGGCCCGCGCCCTGTTCGCCGGGCTGGTGGGCCATGTCATCGCCCCGCTCGGCGGCCTCGCCACCGGCGCCGTCGGCCTGGTCTTCGCGCTCGCCGCGCACGCGGGCGGCTGGCCCATGCCCCGGGGCGGCTCGCAGTCGATCTCGGACGCCCTCGCCGCGTACCTCAAGGACCTCGGCGGCGCCGTCCACACCGACTTCGAGGTCAAGCGCCTCGACGACCTGCCGCCGGCCCGCGCCTACGTCTTCGACACCTCCCCGACCGCCCTCGCCCGGATCGCCGGCTTCGGCGGACACTACGACCACTACCGCTACGGCGCGAGCGTCTTCAAGATCGACTACGCCCTGGACGGCCCGGTGCCGTGGACCGCGGAGGAAGCCCGGCGCGCGGGCACCGTCCAGATCGGCCCCACCGCGGGCGAGATCGACACCGCCCTGCGCGCGGCGTCCTCCGGCACCGCACCCGACGCCCCCTTCCTCATCACCGCGCAGCCCAGCCTCGTCGACCCGTCCCGCGCCCCCGAGGGCAAGCACGTCTTCTGGGCGTACGGCCACGTGCCCCACGGCTGGCGCGGCGACCTCACCGAGGCGATCGAGCGTCAGATCGAGCGCTTCGCCCCCGGCTTCCGCGACCGCGTCCTGGCCCGCGCCACCGCCGGACCGCCCGAACTCGCCGCCCGCAACGCCAACTACGTCGGCGGCGACATCGCCTGCGGCGCCGCCCGCGGCCTCCAACTCCTGCTGCGCCCCACCCTCTCCGCGCGCCCCTACAACACCCCGCACCCGGCGGTGTTCCTCTGCTCCTCCGCCACCCCGCCCGGCCCCGGCGTGCACGGCATGTCCGGCCACAACGCGGCGAAGGCCGTCTGGCGACGGCTGCGAAAATAGACTGCCCCCATGGCCAAGTACTTCGACGTCCACCCCGACAACCCCCAGCACCGCACGATCGCCGCGGTCGCCGACAGCATCCGGAACGGCGCGCTCGTCGCCTACCCGACCGACTCCTGCTACGCGCTCGGCAGCCGGCTCGGCAGCCGGGACGGCATCAGCCGCATCCGGGCGATCCGCGACCTCGACGACCGGCACCACTTCACGCTGATGTGCCAGAACTTCGCCCAGCTGGGCCAGCTCGTGCAGATCGACAACGACGTGTTCCGCGCGGTCAAGGCGGCGACCCCCGGGGCGTACACCTTCATCCTGCCCGCCACCAAGGAGGTGCCGCGCCAGCTGCTGCACCCCAAGAAGAAGACGGTCGGCGTCCGCATCCCCGACCACGTCGTCACCCAGGCGCTCCTCGCCGAACTCGGCGAGCCGCTCCTCTCCAGCACCCTGCTCCTGCCCGACGAGGCCGAACCGCTCACCCAGGGCTGGGAGATCAAGGAACGCCTCGACCACCAGGTCGACGCGGTGCTCGACTCCGGCGAATGCGGGACCGAACCGACCACCGTCGTCGACTTCTCCGGCGGCGAGCCCGAGATCCTGCGCCGCGGAGCCGGGGACACCACGCGGTTCGAGTAGGAACCGGCGGGAACGGGCCACCGCCCGCACGGCGGCCCTTACGAACGGACCGTGATCACCGTACGGTCGGGTCGGCATCCGCTCACCGGACCGACGGAGGACAGAGTCACGTGATCGTCATCGCCCATGTCAGCGACATCCATGTCGACGCGGAGCCGCGCAGTGCCGACCGCACCCGCGCGGTCATGCGGTACCTGGAGGAACTCCCGTACGACCTCGCCGCCGTGCTCGTCACCGGAGACATCGCCGACCTCGGGAACCCGGAAGGGTACGCGATCGCGCGGGAGCTGCTCGTCTCCCGGCACCCGCTCCTCGTCTGCCCCGGCAACCACGACGTCCGCGAGGCCTTCCGGAAGAGCCTCCTCCCGGAGGGCGCCGGCGTACGCCCCGACGCACCCGTCAACCAGGTGCTGCGGGGCGAGGGCTTCGCCGTCGCCCTCTGCGACTCGTCCGTCCCCGACGAGGACGAGGGGTACCTGGAGGACGAGACGCTGGAATGGCTGGACGGCGTCCTCACCGACACCCCGCACGAGGTGCCCGTGCTCGTCGGCTTCCACCACCCGCCCGTGCCGCTGCACACCCCGTACGTGGACGGCATCCGCCAGTTCGGCGAGGAGCGGCTCGCCGCACTCGCCGACCGCCACCCCCACCTCACCGCCTTCCTCGCGGGCCACGCCCACACGGCCGCCGCCGCCACCTTCGCCGGCCGCCCGCTGCTGGTCGCGCCGGGCGTCGTCTCCGCCCTCCGGCTGCCCTGGGAGAACCCGAGCCCGGAGGACGAGCACGTCCACCTCACGCTGCCGCCCGGCCTCGCCTTCCACGTCCTGGGCGACGACGGCAGGCTGACCACCCACTACCGGACCGTCACCGTCTGACGCCCCGACCGCAGTGCCGGCCCCGGGGAACGGGGCCGGACGGCCATGTCGTTTTCTCGCCAGCCCGCGCGTCGCCCGTCCCCGATCCTGGAACCATGCACACCGACACCGAGCGCTGCGTGCGGGCCGTCCAGTCGAAGGACGCCCGCTTCGACGGCGTGTTCTTCACCGCCGTCCGCACCACCCGGATCTACTGCCGGCCCAGCTGCCCGGGCGTCCCGCCCAAGCCCGAGAACATGGAGTTCCACCCCAGCGCCGCCTCCTGCCAGCGCGCCGGCTTCCGGGCCTGCAAGCGGTGCCGGCCCGACACCAGTCCCGGCTCGCCCCACTGGAACGTCCGGGCCGACGCCGTCGCCCGCGCCATGCGGCTCATCCAGGACGGCGTCGTCGACCGGGAAGGAGTCCCCGGGCTCGCCCGGCGCCTCGGCTGGTCCACCCGCCAGATCGAGCGCCAGCTCCTCGCCGAACTCGGCGCGGGCCCCCTCGCCCTGGCCCGCGCCCAGCGCGCCCAGACCGCCCGGGTGCTCATCGAGACCACCCCGATGCCGCTGGGAGAAGTCGCCTTCGCGGCCGGCTTCTCCTCGATCCGCACCTTCAACGACACCGTCCGCCAGGTCTTCGCCCTCACCCCCGGCGAACTCCGCGCCCGCGCCACCCGCCGCTCACCGGCCGGGCCGCCCCCCACCCCCGGGACGATCAGCCTCAGACTGCCGTTCCGCGCCCCGCTGGAGCCCTCCAACCTCTTCGGCCACCTCGCCGCCACCGCCGTCCCCGGCGTCGAGGAATGGCGCGGCGGCGCCTACCGCCGCACGCTGGTCCTCCCGTACGGACACGGCATCGTCGCCCTCGCCCCGCGCGCCGACCACATCGCCTGCCGGCTCTCCCTGACCGACCCGCGCGACCTCGCCCACGCGATCAGCCGCTGCCGCCGGCTCCTCGACCTCGACGCCGACCCCGTCGCCGTCGACGAACGGCTGCGCACCGACCCGCTGCTCGCGCCCCTCGTCGACAAGGCGCCCGGCCGCCGGGTCCCCGGCAGCGTCGACCCCGCCGAGTTCGCCGTCCGGGCCGTCCTCGGCCAGCAGGTCTCCACCGCCGCCGCCCGCACCCACGCCGCCCGGCTCGTCACCGCGCACGGCGTCCCCGTCGACGACCCCGAAGGCGGCCTCACCCACCTGTTCCCGAGCCCCGAGGCGCTCGCCGCCCTCGACCCCGACAGCCTCGCCCTGCCGCGCAGCCGCCGCACCACCCTCCTCACCCTGGTCGGGGCCCTCGCCGACGGCTCGCTCACCCTCGGCCCCGCCGACGACCGCGAGGAGGCCCGCGCCCGGCTGCTCGCCCTGCCCGGCTTCGGCCCCTGGACCACCGAGATCATCGCCATGCGGGCCCTCGGCGACCCCGACGCCTTCCTCCCCGGCGACCTCGGCGTCCGCCGCGCCGCCGAGGGACTCGGCCTGCCCGGCACCCCGGCCGCCCTCACCGCCCGCGCCGCGCACTGGCGCCCCTGGCGCGCCTACGCCGTGCAGTACCTCTGGGCGACCGACGACCACCCGATCAACCACCTGCCCAACGAAGGACACTGAACCGCCATGGCCCCCTCCGTCCGGCACACCGTCGTCGACAGCCCCTACGACCCGCTGACGCTCGTCGCCGTCGACGGCGTCCTCAGCCGCGTCCACATGACCGGCCAGCGCCACCGCCCGCCCGAGGAGACCTTCGGTGAACCCGACCCGCGCCCCTTCACCGAGGCGGTCCGCCAGCTCGACGCCTACTTCGCCGGCGAACTCACCGCGTTCGAACTGCCGTTGAACCTCATCGGCACCCCTTTCCAGCTGCGGGTCTGGGAGCAGCTGCTCCGCATCCCGTACGGCGAGACCCGCACGTACGGCGAACTCGCCGAGGAACTCGGCAACCCCGGCTCCTCCCGCGCCGTGGGCCTCGCCAACGGCAAGAACCCCGTCAGCATCATCGTCCCCTGCCACCGCGTGATCGGCGCGGGAGGCAGCCTCACCGGCTACGGCGGCGGCCTCGACCGCAAGCAGCGCCTCCTCGCCTTCGAGTCGGGCACGGCCGAGCCCGACGTCCTCTTCTAGGAGCGGCTACCGCAGCCGGTCGAGCAGCGCGGGCAGCGCCGTGCCGATCGGCTCGCGGACGACTTCGTCGGCGACGGGGTCGTACGGGGTGGGCTCGGCGTTCACGACGATCAGCCGGGCGCCGTGCTCGGCCGCGATCCCCGCGAGGGACGCGGCGGGCTGGACCTGGAGGCTGCTGCCGACCGCGACGAACACCTGGGCGGCCTTGGCGATCGACATCGCCTGGCCGAGGACCTCCGGATCGAGCTTCTGCCCGAACATCACCGTCGCCGACTTCAGGATCCCGCCGCACGCCCGGCACGGCGGGTCGGCCTCACCGGCCCGCACCCGGTCGAGCGCCTCCGCCATCGACGAACGGGCGTGGCACCCCGTGCACACCACCGACCGCGCCGAGCCGTGGAGTTCGAGCACCTTCCGCTCGGACACCCCGGCGGCCTGGTGCAGTCCGTCCACGTTCTGCGTGATCACCCGCAGCGCGTTGCCGCTCGTCCGCTCGTACGCCGCGATGGCGAGGTGCGCCACGTTCGGCTCGGCCCTCAGGACCGGGCCGTCGAGCCGCATGCGCCACGAGCGGCGGCGGATCTCGGGGTCGGCCATGTACGGCCCGTAGGTGACGAGCCGCTCGGCCTCGGGGTCCCGCCGCCAGACACCGTTCGGCCCCCGGTAGTCGGGGATGCCCGAGTCCGTCGAGATACCGGCTCCGCTGAGAATCGCGACCATCGTCATACGACGACCCTAGGCACGGGAATCCGCCCCCGCGAACGGGTTTCCGGGTGTTAGGTTCCCGCCATGGCCAAGGTGAACATCGCGCTCGATGCCGAACTCGTCGTGGAAGTCATGGTCCTGGCCGGCATCGGCAACCCCCAGGACGCCGTCGAAGCCGTCGTGCGCGACTACATCGCCCGCGGCCACCGCACCGAGGCCAGGGCCGTCAGCCGCGACGAGCCCCACCGCACCGGCGAGATCGTCCCGCCCGAGCCCCAGCAGGGCTGACCACCGGTGCCGGAGGCGTCCGACCGGCGCACCCGCCTGGTGATCGGCGGGTGCTTCTGGATCCTCATCGGGGCCCTGGTCCTGATCGTCGGCGCCCTGCTGCTCTTCTCCGCGGCCGTGTCGTCCATGGTCCGCCCCGTGGATCCGAAGCCGACCGCCACCGAACCGGCCGCCGCCGTACCGACCGCCGCCCCGTCCGTCACGCGGGAGGCGCGGCCAACCGCAGGGTCCGCCGGGCCAGTTCGCTGATCCGGACGCCGTCGAAGCCGAACACCGCGCTGCGCACCCGGTCCCGCAGCGGCTCCGACCACTGCGGCGGGATCGCCGCGGCCCCGCACATCACCCCCGCCACCGAACCGGCCGTGGCCCCGTTGGAGTCCGTGTCGAGGCCGCCGCGCACGGTGAGGGCGATGGTGCGGGTGAAGTCCCCTTCCCCGTACAGGAGTCCGGCGGTCAGCACGCCCGCGTTCGGGACGGTGTGGATCCAGCCGAGGCCCGCCGTGCGCTCGGCGAGCTCGTCGAGTGTGGCGGACCAGCCGAGCCCCGACTCGTGGAGGGCGATCGTCCCCCGGACCGTACGGGCGAGCCGGCTGCTCGCCGGCACCTGGGCCAGTCCCGCCTCCAGGGCGGACCGGACATCCGGCGCAGTGAAGGCCGCCGCGATCACGGCCGCCGCCCACATCGCCCCGTACACCCCGTTCCCGGTGTGCGACAGCACCGCGTCCCGGCGGGCGAGCGAGGCCGCCCGGCGAGGGTCGCCCGGGCACGTCCAGCCGTAGACGTCGGCCCGGATCAGCGCGCCGATCCACTCCTGGTGGGGATTGTCGTACGTGGCCGACAGCGGCGGCCGCAGCCCGTTCACGAGGTTCCGGTACGCGGCCCGCTCGGCCGTGAACGTCTGGAGGTACGGAAGCCGCAGCAGCCACTCCTCGCCGAGCTGCTCGGTCGTGAAGGCGAAGCCGCGGGTCTCCAGGACGTGCAGCCCGAGGATCGACCAGTCGACGTCGTCGTCCCGGCAGCTCCCGTCGACCCCGCCGCGCACGCACACCGGCCACTCGGGCCGCAGCTCGAACCCGGTCGCCCCCGGCGGCGGAGGCGGCAGGTAGTCCGTCAGCGGCAGCGCGTCCGTCAGCCGCAGGTACGCGTCGATGTGCTCACGCGTCCAGTGGTCACCGCGCTCCACCGGCTTGCCGAGCATGTTCCCGGCGATCCGGCCCGTCCAACCGCCCAGGATCCGGTCCGCGAGCCCCTCGTGCGCGCCGGCCACCTCAGGCCCCGCCCTCGGGACGCTCCGCGTCGGTCCCGGCCCGCGCGGCCCGGCCCGGCCGGTCCTGACGGTCGCCGGCCCGCTCCGTCATCGCCTCGCCGACCAGGGCCCGCACCGCGTCCCGCAGCCCGTGCAGGGCCTGGTGCCGGGCCGGACCCGCCCCCGGGTCCTCGCGCAGCTCCTTCAGGAGGGCGAAGCACAGCACCAGCATCACCACCACGAACGGCAGCGCCACCAGGATCGTCGCCGTCTGCAGCGAGCCCAGACCGCCCACCACGAGCAGCACCGCCGCCACCGCCGCCATCAGGACACCCCAGGTCACCACCAGCCACGTCGGGGGATTCAGCGCGCCGCGGCTCGTCAGCGAGCCCATCACCAGCGAGGCGGAGTCGGCGCTGGTGATGAAGTACGTCATCACCAGCAGCATCGCGACGAACGAGGTGACCGTGCCGATCGGCAGTGCCTCCAGCATCGCGAACAGCGAGGCCTCCACCCCGTCCTGCACCGCCGTCGCCAGGTCGGCCGCGCCCGTCGACTGCAGCCGGATCGCCGTACCGCCCATCACGCAGAACCACACCACCGTCGCCCCCGACGGCACGAGCAGCACCCCCATCAGGAACTCCCTGATCGTCCGGCCGCGCGAGATCCGGGCGATGAAGGTGCCGACGAACGGCGCCCACGACAGCCACCACGCCCAGTAGAAGATCGTCCACGTACCCAGCCAGGCACGGTCCGTGAACGCGCCCGTACGGCTCGCCATCGGCAGCAGCTGGTGGAGGTACCCGCCGACGGACGCCGGGATCGTGTCCAGGATGTACACGGTCGGGCCGAGCAGGAAGACGAAGACCATCAGACAGGCCGCGAGGACGATGTTCAGCGTGGACAGCCACTTCACGCCCTTGTGGAGCCCCGAGAACGCCGACAGGACGAAAGCCGCCGACAGCGCCACGATGATGATCAGCTGGGTCGCCGTCGAGTTCTCCACGTCCATCGTCAGGTTCAGCCCCTCGGCCACCTGCAGCGCACCGAGCCCCAGACTCGTCGCCGTACCGAACACCGTCGCGAACACCGCGAGCAGATCGATCGCCTTCCCCGGCCACCCGTCCGCCCGCCGAGCCCCCATCAGCGGCACGAACGCCGAGCTCAACCGGTTCCCGCGGCCCTTGCGGAAGCCCGCGTACGCCAGCGCGAGCCCCGCGATGCCGTAGATCGCCCACGGCGTCAGCGTCCAGTGGAAGAACGAGTACTCCAGCGCCGTACGGGCCGCCGCACCCGACTCCGGCGGGACACCGCTCGCCGGCGGCGGGCTCAGGAAATGCTGGAGCGGCTCCCCGACCCCGTAGAACATCAGACCGATGCCCATCCCGGCGCTGAACATCATCGCGATCCACGCCAGGTTCGTGAACTCCGGCTCCGAGTCGTCCGCACCCAGCCTGATCCGGCCGAACCGGCTCAGCGCGATCACCACGCACAGCACGAGGAACGTGTCCGCGGCGACCACGAAGAGCCAGGCGAAATTCGACAGGACCCACTTCAGCGCCGTGGACGACGCACTGTCGAACGAGTCCTCGCCCAGCGCGGCCCAGGCGACCGCCGCCACCACGGCCGCCACCCCGATCCCGATGACCTTGCCATCGGGCGCATGCCGCTCGCGCGGGGCCCGTTCGATCGGTTCCGTACCCATGCGACCCCACTATGGTGCGGAATATCGCCTCATCAGGGGGTGGCACGCCGTCTGGCGGTACGGATAAGGTCAGGCTCGGCGCGACTGCACGTTCGAAAGCAAGGGATGCAAGGTGACGGACGGAGCAGCAACTCAGGTCGCTCACGTGCTCGTGGCGGCTGACAAGTTCAAGGGTTCGCTCACGGCCGTGCAGGTCGCGGAGCGGGTCACCGCAGGACTCCGACGGGTCGTCCCCGACCTCACGGTGGAGACCCTGCCCGTCGCCGACGGCGGCGACGGCACCGTCGCCGCGGCCGTGGCAGCCGGATTCGAGCGCCGCGAAGTGCCCGTGACGGGACCGCTCGGCGAGCCCGTCGTCGCGGCCTATGCGCTGCGCGGCACCACCGCGGTCGTCGAGATGGCGGAGGCCTCCGGCCTCCAGCTCCTCCCCGCCGGGGTCTTCGCCCCGCTCACCGCCACGACCTACGGCTCCGGCGAGCTCCTCCGGGCCGCCCTCGACGCGGGCGCCACCACGATCGTCTTCGGCGTCGGCGGCAGCGCCACCACCGACGGCGGCGCCGGCATGCTCGCCGCGCTCGGCGCCCGCCTCCTCGACGCGGCCGGCGAGCCCGTCGGCCCCGGCGGCGCGCCGCTCGCCGACCTCGCCACCGCCGACCTCACCGGCCTCGACCCCCGCTTCGCGGACATCGACCTCATCCTCGCCAGCGACGTCGACAACCCGCTCACCGGACCCAAGGGCGCCCCCGCCGTCTACGGCCCCCAGAAGGGCGCCACCCCCGACGACGTCCGCACCCTCGACGCGGCCCTCGCCCACTTCGCCACCGTCCTCGAGAAGGCCGTCGGCCCCAAGGCCGCCGAAGCCGCCCTCGCCCCCGGAGCAGGCGGCGCCGGCGGCATCGGCTACGGCGCCCTCATCCTCGGCGCGAGCTTCCGCCCCGGCATCGAGCTCATGCTCGACGTCCTCGGCTTCGCCCCCGCCCTGGAGCGCGCCACCCTCGTCATCACCGGCGAAGGCTCCCTCGACGAGCAGACCCTCCACGGCAAGGCCCCCGCCGGCGTCGCCGCCGCCGCGCGCGCCGCCGGCAAGGAAGTCGTCGCCGTCTGCGGCCGCCTCGCCCTCCCCCCGGAGGCCCTCGGCGCCGCCGGCATCCGCCGCGCCTACCCCCTCACCGCCCTCGAGCCCGACACCGCCAAGTGCATCGCCAACGCGGGCCCCCTCCTCGAATCCACCGCCTCCACCATCGCCCACGACTTCCTCTCCTAACCCCCCGCTCCCACCGGATACCCCCACGCGCCACGCCCACCGCGGCCGCGGACAGCACCCACCGTCCGGGCCCGCGCCCCCGTCGCATGGGCCCGCACCCGCCGACCCTCGCCCCTGCGTCGACCCCGCCGCCCGCCGCCGTGTGGGCCCGTGCCCGTACGGGCGGCGTCCTGGACCCCTGCCTCGTGCGGGCTGCGCCCGCCGCCGGCCGTAGTCCCGTCGCCCACCTCCGTGTGGGCAATCGTCCCTCCCCCAGACTTCGTCCGGGGGTACCCCCAGGGCGGGACGGGTGGGCACACGGGACGGCGCCCTTGGCGGCGCGTCCGCCCCTTGTGCCTGCCCGCACCCCATGTGAGCCGCGCATCCGGTGCGGGTTCGGGCGCGGATGCCTAGGCCCGGCAGGGGGCGCCGTCCGTTGTGCCCACCCGTTCCGCCCCAGCGGAACGATTGCCCACAACGGGGTGGGCGCGGGTGTGGCGGGGTGGGCCTGCCCCGGCGGAACGATTGCCCACAACGAGGGGTGGCGGGAGCGGCGAGGGTGGGCCCGCCCCGGCGGAACGAATGCCCACGACGGGCGGGGGCGGGCCGCAACGGAGTGGGGCGGGCGCAGGGGGGCTAGGGCGGGGTGGTGAGGCGGAAGGCGTCGAGGGCGAGGGTCATTTCGGTGAGGTCGCGCGGCCGGGAGAGGGAGCGGGAGGTGAGCTGCTCCAGCCGGCGGAGGCGGTTGAAGACGGTGTTGCGGTGGCAGTAGAGGCGCCCGGCCGCCCGCCCGGCGGAGCCTTCGCAGTCGAGCCAGGTGTCGAGGGTCTCGAGGAGGACCGCACGGTCGGCGGGGTCGAGTTCGAGGAGCGCGCCGAGGACGTCGGAGACGAGGAGGTGGGCCATGTCGGGCTGGGAGACGACGAGGGCGGCCGACATCCGGCGGTCGAGGCGGACGATGGCGCGGCTGCCGGGCGGGCAGGTGCGGAGGGCGAGCTCGGCGAGCCGCCGGGCGCGGCCGAGTTCGGTGAGGCCGACGACGACGGGGCTGATGCCGCCGGGGCCGGGGCAGCGGCCGTCGAGGAGTTCGGAGAGCGCGTCGAGTCCGGTGTCGCCGGCGAGCGCCACGACGCCGAGTTCGCAGTCGGCCCCCATGCGCCAGAGGAAGCGGACGCCCTCGCCCTGGACCTGCCGGTGGAAGGGTTCGCGTTCCTCGCGGCGGTCGTAGCGGAGGACGACGACCGCGTACCGGCCCTGTTCGGGGAGGTCGAGGCCGGCCGCGGCGCGTGAGACGAGTTCGGGGGAGCGCTGGCCCTGGAGGAGGGCGTCGAGGAGGGCCTTGAGCTGTTCGTCGGTGCGGCGGCGGAGTTCGAGTTCGGCGGACCGGTAGGCCTCGGAGGCGGTGTCGGCCTGGGCGTCCACGGCGGACCACACCGTGGTGGCGGACTGCATGAGCGCGGCGAGCTGCCCCGTGTCGGTCCCCGCGCTTTCGATGAGCGCGTCCCACACCAGGTGTCCGGCGTGCCGGTAGGCGTGGACGACGAGTTCCAGGGGCATGCCCTGGGCGGCCCGCCGCCGGCCCATCTCGTCGGCGTGTTCGAGGTCGCGCCGGGGCGAGTCGCGGGGCGCCGAGATCATCTCGATCCCGATCCGCATGGCCTTCTGCGCCTCTTGCCAGTGCTGGTCGTACGGGAGGATCCGCCCGTAGGCGGGTTCGTACGCGTGGAGCTCCCGTAGATGCTCGTCCACCAGTTCCGGCACCCGTTCCAGAAGTGTCGCGCACGCCTGTGCGAGCACCTTCCAGTCGTCACCGGTCCGCCGTCTGCGCCGTCCCATGCCGGGAGGATCCACTGCCCCGGCCCCCCGGGCACAGCCCTGACGCGCAGCGTTGTGCGCATGCACAGCCCTTCGCCGCGCCCGCTGGTCACCGGCAGCGTTTCGGCCGCGGGGCGTGGACGGGCGGTCGGGGGCGGTGCTGGGGTGAGCGCCACTGAACGGCCGGTGAACAAGGGCGGCCGGGGAAAGGGGAACCATGGGAGGCACCGCACCCGCCCTCCAGGTGACGGACCTGACGGCGGGGTACGGGCCCGTGCACGCGCTGCGGCGGGTCTCGCTGACCGTGCCGGCCGGCGCGGTCGTCACCGTCCTGGGGGGCAACGGAGCAGGCAAGTCCACGCTGCTGCGGGCCGTCTCGCGCACCTTGCGGTTCCACGGCGGCGCCGTGGTCTCGGGCACGGTGAGCCGTGACGGCCGGCCGCTCGACGGGCTGCCGCCCGACCGGGTCGTCGCGGCCGGCGTCTCGCAGGTGCCGGAGGGCCGTCAGGTCTTCGCCCGGATGTCGGTCGAGGACAACCTGCGCGCGGGCGCGCTCGGCGGGCGCGGCGGCCGGTCCGCGAAGGCGGCCGCGCTGCGGCGGGTCCACGAGCTCTTCCCCGTCCTGGCCGACCGGGCCCGTCAGCAGGCCGGGCTGCTCTCCGGGGGCGAGCAGCAGATGCTCGCCGTCGGCCGCGCGCTGATGGCGGAGCCGGGGCTCCTCCTCCTGGACGAGCCGTCCCTCGGTCTGGCGCCGCTGATGGCGGCCCGGATCGCCGACGCCGTCCGGGAGATCAACGCGCAGGGCACGGCGGTGCTCCTCGTCGAGCAGAACGCGGCGCTCGCGCTGCGGCTCGCCTCCCTCGCGTACGTCCTGGAGGTCGGCGAGGTCACGCTGTCCGGTCCCGCCGCGGAGCTGGCCGCCTCGGACGAGGTCCGCCGCCGCTACCTGGGCGTCGTCGACGAGGCGGCTGCCGCCGATGCGGCCGAGGCGCGTGCCGCCCACCCGGTCCTGTCCCGCTGGGAGGAAACCCGATGACGAGCATCCCGCCGCCGGGGAAGGAGCCGGAGCCCGTCGCCGACGGGCCCGCCGCCCCCGTATCGTCCGGGCCCACCCCCGTACCGCCTGGGCCCGCCCCCCTACCGCCCGGGCCCGCCCCTGTACCGCCCGGGCCCGACGTCCCCGCCCTCGAAGTCCGCGACGTCACCGTCCGGTTCGCCGGGCTGACGGCTCTCGACGGGGTCGGCTTCACCGTGCGGCCGGGCACCGTGCATGCCCTCATCGGACCCAACGGGGCCGGGAAGTCCACGTGCTTCAACGTGCTCTCGGGCGTCTACCGGGCGACCGGGGGATCGGTCCGGTTCGGCCCGCACGAGCTGACCGCCCTGGCCCCGCACCGGATCGCGGACCTCGGGGTCGGCCGGATCTTCCAGAACCTGGCGCTGCCGCCGCGCGCCACCGTGGAGGACAGCCTGATGCTGGGCCGGCACCGGCTGACCCGCACCGGCTTCCTTGCCGCGGGGCTGCGGCTGCCGTCGGCGGCGCGCGAGGAGGCGAGGCACCGGGCCAGGGTCCGGGAGATCGCCGCGTTCGTGGGCCTGGAGGAGCAGCTCGGGCGGCCCGCGGGCTCGCTGCCGTACGGGCAGCAGAAGCTCGCCGAGCTGGCCCGCGCCCTGTGCATGGAGCCGAAGCTGCTGCTGCTGGACGAACCGGTGGCGGGGATGACGGCCGACGAGCGGCGCCGTACCGCCTCGGTCATCGCGGGGGTCCGCGACAGCCTCGGCATCTCGGTGCTCCTCGTGGAGCACGACATGGGCCTGGTGATGCGACTCGCCGATTCCGTGACCGTCCTCGACTTCGGCCGCCGGATCGCCGACGGGGCACCCGCCGACGTGCAGAACGACCCGGCGGTCGTCCGCGCCTACCTCGGAGAGGAGACCGCCGCGTGAGCACCTTCGCCGAATTCCTGATCAACGGCGTCTCGCTGGGCTCGATCTACGCCCTCATCGCCCTCGGCTTCGTGGTGATCTTCCGCGCCACGGAGGTCGTGAACTTCGCCCACGCCTCGCTCCTGCTCGCCGGCGGCTACGTCACCGCGGTGCTGCACGACACGATCGGCTTCTGGCCCGCGCTGCTCGCCGGGGTGGCGGGCGCGGCGGTGGTCGGCGCGGCCGTCGAGTTCCTGGTGATGCGACGGCACCGGGGCGCCGACCACAGCGTCCTCGCGATCGTCACCATCGGCGTCGACATCCTCCTCGCCACGGAGCTGACCCGGCGGATCGGCACCGACATCCTCGCCCTCGGCGATCCGTGGGGCGACGCCGTGGTCACCGTGGGCCCGGTGACGATCGCCGAGACCAGGATCGCGGCGCTCCTCGCCGCCGCCCTGCTGATCACGGCGTTCCTGCTCGCCTTCCGGTACACGTCCTGGGGCGTGGCCATGCGGGCCGCGGCGGAGAGTCAGGAGACCGCCGCCCTGATGGGCATCCGGCTCGGCCGGGTCTCGCTCGGCGCCTGGGCGGTGGCCGGCGGTCTCGCCGCCGTCGCGGCGCTGTTCCTGACGGTCTTCCCGACCCCCGGCCTGGAGCGGGCCACGTCGCTCGCCGCCCTGAAGGCCTTCCCCGCCGCCATCCTCGGCGGCCTCGACTCCACCACGGGCGCCCTGGTCGGCGGGCTGCTCGTGGGGATCACGGAGTCCCTCGCCACCGGCTACCAGGGCGACCTGGCGTTCCTCGGCCGGGGGATCGGCGACGTCGCCCCGTATCTGGTGATGGTCGCGGTGCTGCTGATCCGCCCGGCCGGACTGTTCGGCACGAAGGAGCTCGCGCGTGTCTGAGACCCTCACCCGCCCCGCCGTCAGGGTCCGCACCCGGGTGTACGGCTGGTCCGCCGCGGGCCTGCTGCTGGCCGCGCTCCCGTTCTACCTGGACCGCTTCTGGCTCCAGGCCGGACTGTTCGCGATGGCCGCCGCGCTGGGGGCCGTCGGCATCAACCTGCTGACCGGCGCGACCGGCCAGCTGTCGATGGGGCACGCCTTCTTCCTCGCCGTCGGCGCCTACGGCTACTGCGCCTTCGCCGGCGACGGCGCGGACGGCCTGGCCGGCCTCGGTCTGCCCGGCTGGCTCGCCGCCGTCCTCGCGGTCGCCCTCGCGGGACTGGCGGGCGGGGTGTTCAGCCCCATCGCGGGGCGGCTGCGCGGCGCGTACCTGGGCATCGCCACCCTCGCGCTGATCTTCATCGGCCAGCACGTGCTGTTCAACGCCCACGACGTCACCGGCGGCTACAACGGCCGTGCCGTGCCCCCGCTCTCCCTCTTCGGCCTCACCTTCGACGACACCGAACTCCTCGTCGCCCAGGTGCCGTTCGGTGCCGTCGAGAAGCTCTGGTACCTGGGGCTCGCGCTGCTCGCCGGCGGTGTCCTCTTCGCCCGCGGGGTCCTCGGCGGCCGCCCCGGGCGTGCGATGAACGCCATCAGGGACCACCGGATCGCCGCCGGCGTCATGGGCATCCCGGTGGCCCGCTACCGCGCCGCCGTCTTCGTGCTGTCGTCCATGTACGCGGGCCTGGCGGGCGTCCTGCTCGCCCTGGTCTTCCAGCGCACCGTGCCCGAGTACTTCGGCATGGCGCTGTCCCTCGAATACCTGGCCATGATCGTCATCGGCGGTCTCGGCTCGGTCGCGGGCGCGGTGGCGGGAGGGGTCTTCGTCTCCCTCCTGCCGCAGCTCCTCACCCGCTACAGCGACGCCCTGCCCCTGGTCTCCGCCCCCGGGACGGGCGGGATCGCACCGGGGGAGGCCGCGCGCTACCTGTACGGCGCCGCCGTCGTCGCGGTGGTGCTGTTCCTGCCCGGCGGCCTGGTCCGCCTCGCCGCCCGGACACGCAAGACCCCCACGTCAGACCGACCCTCAGGAGAGGCACGATGAACCACGGACGACAGGCCGTGCGGGGCCTGGCCGCGGCGCTCGCCGCACTGGTCGCGCTCACCGCCGCCGGATGCAGTTCCAAGGCGAAGACCGGTGACGGCAAGGAGACCGGCGCGGGCGGGGTGAAGACCGGCGAGGGCGTCACGGACAGGACGATCTCCCTCGGCGCGCTCACGGACATGACCGGGGTGTACGCCACCCTCGGCAAGAGCGTCACCCAGGCCCAGCAGCTGTACGTGAAGCAGGTCAACGCCGCCGGCGGGATCTGCGGCCGGCAGCTGGAGCTGACGGTCCGCGACCACGGCTACGACCCGCAGAAGGCGCTCGCCGCCTACACGGAGCTGGAGCCGAAGGTCGTCGGCTACACCCAGTTCATCGGCTCCCCGTTCGTCGCCGCCGTCAAGTCCCGCGTCGACGGCCAGGACAAGGGCCTCGTCCTGCCGCAGGCCTGGTCGGCCTCGCTGCTCGGCTCCCCGTACATCCGCGTCCTGGGAGCCACGTACGACGTCGAGACGATCAACGCCGTGGACTTCCTGGTCAAGGACAAGGGCCTGAAGGCGGGCGACAAGCTCGGCCACGTCTACTTCGAGGGCGACTACGGCGAGAACGCGCTCACGGGCTCGAAGTACGCGGCCGGCAAGGCGGGCCTGACCGTCGTCGAGCAGAAGATCAAGCCCACCGACAACGACATGTCGGCGCAGGTCGCGGCGCTCAAGCAGGCCAGGGTCAAGGCCGTCGTCATCAGCGCGGGGCCCCGCCAGGCCGCCTCCCTCGTCGGCGTCGCCGCCGCCACCGGCCTCAGGGTGCCGGTCGTCGGCAACAACTCGGCCTTCGCCCCGCAGCTGCTCGGCACCCAGGCCGGGCCCGCCCTGGAGAAGATGTACTGGTTCGCCTCCCCGAGCCTGCCCATCGGCGCGGACACCCCCACCGCGAAGAAGCTGGTCGCCGACTACCAGGCGGCCTACCCGGGCGACGGCCTCGACAACGGCATCGTCGCCGGCTGGACCGCCGCGAGCGTCTTCGGCGAGGCGCTGAAGAAGGCCTGCGCCGACAAGGACCTCACCCGCGAGGGCGTCGACAAGGCCCTCCTCACGATGAAGGCCCACGACGCCGGCTTCGGCATGACCCACGACCTCGGCGACCCCGAGGCACCGTCGTCCCGCGAGTCCGTCATCCTCCAGCCCGACAAGTCCGTCCCCGGCGGCATGCGCACGGTCCGGCAGCCGTTCGTCTCGGACGCGGCCGAGTCCTACACGCCCTGATCCCCGCACCCGGTCCGCCGCCCCGGGCGGACCGGGACCCGCCCGGACCCACCCGGACACGGGTCGCGGGTCCGGGCGGTCTTCACGTGCCCGAAACATCTCGGTGTGAAGCTCGGGCCCATGAAGCCACGCATCGAGGAGAACCGTTCCCACCCGCGGCTCGCCGGCCTGCTCGGCGCCTACCACCTGGTCAACCAGGAGGAGAAGGGGACGGCGGTGGGGACGGTCGCCGAGCTCCCTGCCGTATACCGCGCCGAGGCCGAGGACCCGGCCGCCGCCTTCGCCGCCGACACGGTCCTGCTCGCCACCCCGGCCGGCGCCGACGCGCCGGCCGGCTGCGTCGTCCTCAAGGCCCCCCGCGACGGGCGCGCCCCCGAGATCAAGCGGCTCTGGGTGGCGCCCGAGGCCCGGCGGAAGGGCCTCGCGAGGGCGCTGATGGCCGAGGCCCTGCGCCGGGCCGCCGGGTCCGGCGCGCCCGCCGTGCGCCTCACGGTCTGGTCCTGGCGCGACGAGCCGCTCGCCCTCTACCGGAGCCTCGGCTTCGCCACCGCGGCGCCCTGGGACGACCGGCCCGACCTGCTCTGCCTGGAGAAGCCGCTGGACGCCGTCGAGCGGCTGTCCCCCGAGGCCGTACGCGCCCACGCCTCCGACGGCCTCGCCGCGCTCCTCGTCGACGCCGTGGACGGCGGCGCCTCCGTCGGCTTCCGGGCGCCCCTGGAACCGGCCGAGGCGGCCGCCTGGTGGGCCCGCGCCGCCGGGGAGGCCGCCGAGGGCGTACGGGACGTGTGGGCGGCCCTCGGCCCCGACGGCCGCCCGGCCGGCGTCGTCACCCTCGTCCGCGCGGGCACCGCCAACGGCAGGCACCGCGGTGAGATCGCCCGGCTCCTCGTCCACCGCTCCGCCCGGGGCCGGGGCCTCGGACGGCGCCTGCTCGCCGCGGCCGAGGCGCACGCCGCCGCCACCGGCCTCACCCTGCTCGTGCTGGACACCCAGACGGACAGCCCCGCCGAGCGCCTCTACCGCGCCGCGGGCTGGACGGCCGCCGGCACCATCCCGGACTTCGCCGCCGACCCGTACGGCACCCTCCGCCCCACCACGCTCTACTACAAGCGCCTCGGGCAGGGCACTCCGTAGGGGGGCACAGAGCACGCGAAAGGGCCCCGGGAGGCTGATGCCTCCCGGGGCCCTTCTCGTACCGCTTCGTCCGCTAGGGCAGCTGCGCCGCCCGTGCCTCCCGGCTCTCGCGCCGGTTGTCGCGGAAGGTGTTCACCCGGCGGGCCGTCGCGAAGAGGGGGATCACGGCGCCCAGCACGACCTGGAGGGCGCAGCCGGTCTGGAGCAGGAACGCCCCGCCCGGTGCGTCGAACGCCCAGGCCGCCAGCATGGCCATCGCACCGACGATCCAGCTGAGCATCGCCACCGCGAGGATGCCCCGCGGCTTCGGGTACTCGACCCGGCTCACCATCAGCCAGGCCACCCCGATGATCGCGAGGAGCGTCGGGATGAACGGCAGCTCGAGGAGCACGATCGAGACGACCGTCAGCGCGCCGAAGGGGCTCGGCATGCCCTGGAACATGCCGTCCTTCATCGTCACGCACGAGAATCTCGCCAGCCGCAGCACCACCGCGAGCAGCACCACGATCGCGGCCACGGCCGAGACCTTCTGCTGCGCGTCGTCCGCGACCATGCCGTACACGAGTACGAAGTAGGCCGGGGCGAGACCGAAGCTGATCAGGTCCGACAGGTTGTCGAGCTCGGCACCCATCGGCGAGCTGCGGAGCTTGCGCGCCACGATGCCGTCGAAGAGGTCGAAGATCGCCGCGCACAGCATCAGTATCACCGCGGTGGCGGCGCTGTTGCGGGCCATTCCCGTCTCGGAGCTACCGGTGAGGTGCGGGATCAGGATGCCGGTCGTCGTGAAGTAGACCGCCATGAAGCCACACGTGGCGTTACCGAGCGTGAGGGCGTCCGCTATGGACAGCCTCAGCGACAGCGGCATCTCCTCGGCCTCTTCGGCCGCCTCCGCCTCGGCGTCGGCGACCCATTCGGAGGCCCGTGTGTCGGGATCAATCACGGTCAATGCGAGTCACCCCCGCGGTCGTGGCCTGCCCGACCTCGACGGCGACCTCGACACCCTCCGGGAGGTAGATGTCGACCCGCGAGCCGAAGCGGATCAGACCGATCCGGTCACCCTGCTCGACCTTCGTCCCCTGCGGGATGTACGGCACGATGCGCCGTGCGACGGCGCCCGCGATCTGCACCATCTCGATGTCGCCGAGTTCGGTGTCGAAGTGCCAGACAACGCGCTCGTTGTTCTCGCTCTCCTTGTTGAACGCCGGGACGAACCCGCCGGGGACGTGCTCCACGGACGTGACCGTGCCGGCCAGCGGTGCGCGGTTGACGTGCACGTTCAGCGGGCTCATGAAGATGGCGACCCGGGTGCGTCCGTCCTTCCACGGCATGATGCTCTGCACCACACCGTCGGCGGGGGAGATGACCCGGCCCTGAGCGATCTCGCGCTCGGGGTCGCGGAAGAACCACAGCATGCCGGCCGCGAGTGCGGTGGTCGGCACGGCGATGGCCGCGGCACGCTTCGACTTGCGCGCGCGCACGAGGCTGAGCGCCGCGGTGGCGACGGTCGGGAGGAGCCACGGCGATGCTCCGCGCGCGAGGCGTACGCCGGCAAGGCTGTCGCGGTGTGCAGAGGTTTGGCTGTGGGGCATGGATGACCTTCGTAGCGGATGATGCCGCGCTGGCAACGGGGGGACGGCGGCTTTCCGGCGATGCTATCGGTTGCGGGGCGCAACTGGGCAAGCCAGGAACCGAGTCGACGGCCGGAAGACGAACACAGGGTGTGATCTTCTTCGCGGCCGAACCGACTCAAAAGCGACAATCAACCCTGGAATCGGTACTCCTCGAGCAGCCGACGACCAATGATCATTTTCTGGATCTCGGCGGTACCTTCACCGATGAGCAGCATCGGCGCCTCCCGGTAGAGACGCTCGATCTCGTACTCCTTCGAGAACCCGTAGCCACCGTGAATGCGGAAGGCATCCTCGACGACCTCCTTGCAGTATTCGGAGGCGAGGTACTTCGCCATCCCTGCTTCCAGGTCGTTTCGTTCCCCGGAGTCCTTTTTGCGTGCTGCATTCACCATCATGGCATGAGCGGCCTCGACCTTGGTAGCCATCTCGGCCAGCTTGAACTGAATCGCCTGGTGCTGGGCGATCGCCTTGCCGAAAGTGTGACGTTGCTGGGCATACGAGACACCGAGTTCGAAAGCACGCTGAGCGACGCCGCAGCCACGGGCCGCCACGTTGACGCGGCCGACCTCCACGCCGTCCATCATTTGGTAAAACCCTCGGCCGGTGACCCCGCCGAGGACCCGATTGGCCGGAATGCGCAGTCCGTCCATGATGAGTTCGGTCGTGTCGACGCCCTTGTAACCCATCTTGTCGATCTTCCCGGGGATGGTGAGGCCCGGACGGACCTCTCCGAAGCCGGGCTCCTTCTCGACGAGGAAGGTCGTCATCGACTTGTGGGGGGCCGTGCCCTCGGGGTGTCCTTCGTCACTTCGGACGAGAACGGCCACCAGCGTCGACGTGCCGCCGTTGGTCAGCCACATCTTCTGGCCGTTGAGGACGTACTCGTCGCCGTCCTTGACCGCCTTGGACGTGATGGCCGACACGTCCGAGCCGAGGCCCGGCTCCGACATCGAGAACGCGCCGCGCGTCTCGCCGGCCGCCATCCGCGGAAGGAAGTAGTCCTTCTGCTCCTGGGTGCCGTGCTGCTTCAGCATGTACGCCACGATGAAGTGGGTGTTGATGATGCCGGAGACCGACATCCAGCCGCGGGCGATCTCCTCCACGCACAGCGCGTAGGTGAGCAGCGACTCGCCCAGGCCCCCGTACTCCTCGGGGATCATCAGGCCGAAGACGCCGAGCTCCTTGAGCCCGTCGACGATCTGCTGGGGATACTCGTCGCGGTGCTCCAGCTCCGTCGCGACCGGGATGATCTCCTTGTCGACGAAGTCCCGCACCGTGGCGAGGATCTCCTGCTGGACATCGGTCAGACCGTGGGTCTGGGCGAGTCGCGCCATGACTACTTCTCCTGCTGCTTGAGTTCCGGGCGGCCGGGCTGCTCGCCGCCGCGTGCGTCGATGTACTCGGCGGTCGGGACCATCACCTTGCGGCGGAAGACGCACACGAGGGTGCCGTCCTGCTTGTAGCCCTTGGTCTCGACGTAGACGATGCCGCGGTCGGTCTTCGACTTCGACGGGGTCTTGTCGAGGACCGTGGTCTCGCCGTAGATCGTGTCGCCGTGGAAGGTCGGCGCCACGTGCCGCAGCGACTCGATCTCCAGGTTGGCGATGGCCTTGCCGGAGACGTCCGGCACGGACATGCCGAGCAGCAGCGAGTAGATGTAGTTGCCGACGACGACGTTCTGCTTGAAGTCGGTCGTGTTCTCGGCGTAATTCACATCCATGTGCAGCGGATGGTGGTTCATGGTGAGCAGGCAGAAGAGGTGGTCGTCGTACTCGGTGACCGTCTTTCCGGGCCAGTGCTTGTAGACGGCACCGACTTCGAACTCTTCGTAGGTACGACCGAACTGCATCGGACTCAGGCCTCCGGGATCTCGAACTTGCTGGTGCGCTGCATGCCGGCGGCGCGGCCCTTGCCGGAGATGACCAGGGCCATCTTGCGGGAGGCCTCGTCGATCATCTCGTCGCCGAGCATCGCGGAGCCCTTCTTGCCGCCGGCCTCGGACGTGTAGTAGTCGTACGCGTCGAGGATCAGCTCGGCGTGGTCGTAGTCCTCCTGCGAGGGCGAGAAGATCTCGTTCGCGGCGGCGACCTGGTCCGGGTGCAGCACCCACTTGCCGTCGAAGCCCAGGGCGGCGGCGCGCTGCGCCACGGCCTTGTAGCCCTCCTGGTTGCGGATCTGCAGGTAGGGGCCGTCGATCGCCTGGAGGTTGTTGGCGCGGGCCGCCATCAGGATGCTCATCAGGATGTGGTGGTACGCGTCCGCCGGGTAGCCGGGCGGCTGCTCGCCCACGACCAGCGACTTCATGTTGATGGAGGCCATGAAGTCGGCCGGGCCGAAGATGATCGTCTCGACGCGCTGGGAGGCCTGCGCGATCGCGTTGACGTTGGTGAGGCCCTGGGCGTTCTCGATCTGCGCCTCGATGCCGATCTTGCCGACCTCGAAGCCCATCGTCTTCTCGATCTGGGTCAGCAGGAGGTCGAGCGCCACGATCTGCTGGGCGTCCTGGACCTTCGGCAGCATGATGCAGTCGAGGTTCTGGCCGGCGCCCTCGACGACGGTGACGACGTCACGGTACGTCCAGTGGGTCGTCCAGTCGTTGACGCGGACCACGCGGGTCTTGCCGGTCCAGTCGCCCTCGTTGAGGAACTTCACGATGGTGTGCCGGGCCTCGGGCTTGGCCAGCGGGGCGCACGCGTCCTCCAGGTCGAGGAAGACCTGGTCGGCCGCGAGGCCCTGGGCCTTCTCCAGGAAGCGCGGGTTGGAGCCGGGGACCGCCAGGCAGGAGCGACGGGGGCGGAGCCGGTTCACGGGGCTGGTCATGCGAGGACCTCCGAACTTTCGAGGGGGCTGAGCTTGTGAGCTGTGCGGATCTCGTCGACGATACGGCCGATGATCTCCGTGATACCGAAGTCCTTCGGTGTGAAGACGGCGGCGACACCCGCACGCTTCAGTTCTGCGGCGTCGGCGTTCGGGATGATCCCGCCGACGATGACCGGAATGTCGGTCGCTCCGGCCTCGCGGAGGCGGTCGAGGACGTCGGGCACGAGCTCGGAGTGCGAGCCGGAGAGGATCGACAGGCCCACGCAGTGCACGTCCTCGGCGAGCGCCGCGTCGACGATCTGCTCGGGGGTCAGCCGGATGCCCTGGTAGACCACCTCGAAACCGGCGTCACGCGCGCGTACGGCGATCTGCTCGGCGCCGTTGGAGTGCCCGTCGAGGCCGGGCTTCCCGACGAGCAGCCGCAGCCGCCCGGAGTTCAGCTCCTCGGCGGTCCGCGCCACCTTCTCCCGTACGACCGCCAGCGGCGTGCCGGCCTCGGCCGTCACGGCGACCGGGGCGGAGGAGACGCCGGTGGGCGCCCGGAACTCGCCGAACACCTCGCGCAGGGCCCCGGTCCACTCGCCGGTGGTGACGCCGGCGCGGGCGCACTCCAGGGTGGCCTCCATGAGGTTGCCGGTGCCCTTGGCGGCCTCCTTGAGGCGTTCGAGGGCCTTGCAGGGGCGCGGGTGGTTGAACGGCGGCTGGTAGCGGTTGTCCCGCCACGACTTCAGCGAGCCGACCACCCGGGCCTCGACGGCCGGGTCGACCGTCATGATCGCGGTGTCCAGGTCGGCGGTGAGGGGGTTCTCCTCCGTCGACTGGAAGATGTTGACGCCGACGATCTTCTCGTCGCCGGCCTCGATCCGGGCGCGCCGCTCGGCGTGCGAGGAGACCAGCTGCGACTTGAGGTAACCGGACTCGACGGCCGCCATCGCGCCGCCCATCTCCTGGATCCGCTCGATCTCGGCCAGGCACTCCTCGACGAGCGAGTCGACCTTGGCCTCGATGACGTGGGAGCCGGCGAAGATGTCCTCGTACTCCAGCAGGTCGGACTCGTGGGCGAGGACCTGCTGGATGCGGAGCGACCACTGCTGGTCCCAGGGCCGGGGGAGGCCGAGGGCCTCGTTCCAGGCGGGGAGCTGGACGGCGCGGGCGCGGGCGTCCTTGGAGAGGGTGACGGCCAGCATCTCCAGGACGATCCGCTGGACGTTGTTCTCCGGCTGGGCCTCGGTCAGGCCGAGCGAGTTGACCTGGACCCCGTAGCGGAACCGGCGCTGCTTCGCGTCCTCGATGCCGTACCGCTCGCGGGTGATCTTGTCCCAGATGCGGCCGAAGGCGCGCATCTTGCACATCTCCTCGATGAAGCGGACGCCCGCGTTCACGAAGAAGGAGATGCGGGCGACGACGTCGCCGAACCGGTCCTGGGGGATCTGTCCGGAGTCGCGCACGGAGTCGAGCACCGCGATGGCGGTCGACATCGCGTACGCGATCTCCTGGACCGGCGTGGCCCCGGCCTCCTGCAGGTGGTAGCTGCAGATGTTGATCGGGTTCCACTTGGGGATGTTGTTGACCGTGTAGCAGATCATGTCCGTCGTCAGGCGGAGGGACGGGCCGGGCGGGAAGACGTGCGTCCCGCGCGACAGGTACTCCTTGACGATGTCGTTCTGAGTGGTGCCCTGGAGCTTGGTGATGTCCGCACCCTGCTCCTCGGCGGCCACCTGGTAGAGCGCCAGCAGCCACATCGCCGTGGCGTTGATGGTCATCGAGGTGTTCATCTGCTCCAGGGGGATGTCCTGGAACAGCCTGCGCATGTCACCGAGGTGCGAGACGGGGACCCCGACCCGGCCGACCTCGCCGCGGGCGAGGATGTGGTCGGGGTCGTATCCGGTCTGCGTCGGCAGGTCGAAGGCGACCGAGAGGCCGGTCTGACCCTTCGCGAGGTTGCGCCGGTACAGCTCGTTGGACGCCTCGGCGGTGGAGTGACCGGCGTAGGTCCGCATGAGCCACGGCCGGTCCTTCTGGCGCTCAGTCATCTATGGTCCCGGGCTCAGATGTTGCGGAAACGGTTGATGGCGTCGATGTGCTGGGCGCGCATCTCGGGGTCGCGCACGCCCAGGCCCTCCTGCGGGGCGAGGGCGAGGACGCCGACCTTGCCCTGGTGGAGGTTGCGGTGGACGTCGTAGGCGGCCTGGCCGGTGTCCTCCAGGGAGTAGACCTTGGAGAGCGTCGGGTGGATCTTGCCCTTCGCGATCAGGCGGTTGGCCTCCCACGCCTCGCGGTAGTTGGCGAAGTGCGAGCCGACGATCTTCTTCAGGGACATCCACAGGTAGCGGTTGTCGTACTGGTGCATGTAGCCCGAGGTCGAGGCGCAGGTGGTGATGGTGCCGCCCTTGCGGGTGACGTACACCGAGGCGCCGAAGGTCTCGCGGCCCGGGTGCTCGAAGACGATGTCGATGTCCTCGCCGCCGGTGAGCTCGCGGATCTTGGAGCCGAAGCGCTTCCACTCCCGCGGGTCCTGGGTGTTCTCGTCCTTCCAGAACTTGTAGCCCTCGGCGTTGCGGTCGATGACCGCCTCGGCGCCCATGGACCGGCAGATGTCGGCCTTCTCGGGGGAGGAGACGACGCAGATCGGGTTGGCGCCGCCGGCGAGGGCGAACTGCGTGGCGTACGAGCCGAGGCCGCCGCTCGCGCCCCAGATGAGGACGTTGTCGCCCTGCTTCATGCCGGCGCCGTTGCGGGAGACCAGCTGGCGGTAGGCGGTGGAGTTGACGAGGCCGGGGGCCGCCGCCTCCTCCCAGCTCAGGTGGCCGGGCTTCGGCATCAGCTGGTTCGACTTGACGAGGGCGATCTCCGCCAGGCCGCCGAAGTTGGTCTCGAAGCCCCAGATGCGCTGCTCGGGGTCGAGCATCGTGTCGTTGTGGCCGTCGGAGGACTCCAGCTCGACCGAGAGGCAGTGCGCGACGACCTCGTCGCCCGGGTTCCAGGCGTTGACGCCCGGGCCGGTGCGCAGCACGACGCCCGCGAGGTCGGAGCCGATGACGTGGTAGGGCAGGTCGTGGCGCTTGGTGAGCTCGGAGAGGCGGCCGTAGCGCTCCAGGAAGCCGAAGGTCGACACCGGCTCGAAGATCGAGGTCCAGACCGAGTTGTAGTTGACGGAGCTCGCCATGACGGCCACGAGCGCTTCGCCCGGGCCGAGCTCCGGGAGCGCGACGTCGTCGAGGTGGAGCGACTTGCGCGGGTCCTTGTCACGGCTGGCGACGCCGGCGAACATCTCCGCCTCGTCCTTGTGGACGGTCACGGCCCGGTACGACTCGGGGAGCGGGATGTTCGCGAAGTCGGCGGACGTGGCGTCCTGCGACTGGATCGCGGCCAGGATTTCCTTCACGGGTTGCCTCCGGCGGTGAGCGTCCTGAGGGAGGGACGCCTGGGGGGTTACGGCGGGAAGTGCTGCTGCTGTGGAGGTGTGCCGTCGGTTCGGCTGGGTGGTGCGATGGCTGCGCTGTGTGGTGGAGCGCGGGGTGCCTGTGACGCAGGCGTCCGGGCGCACGAGCCGTCGGCTGGTGGGGACAGCCGGCGCACGAGGTGTGATCTCTGCGCGCCGGCCGCCCGGACAACATCAACGTATGGCACGCCGTGTCACCTGGCAAGGCACTGCGTGCCAACAATTTCACTCAGATGCAATAAGCCCGTCACGGATGAGCGATGATCGATCGAAACGGCCCTTGAGCTGGGCGAACGCACGAGGGCCGCCCCCGGAAACCGGGGGCGGCCCTCGTCGTGGAACGGTGCTCAGGCTTGCTTGAGCGCCTGCTGGATGGTGCGCATGACCTCGTCGAGCGGTGCGTCGGTGCGGGCCACGGCGACGACCACGTCGCCGGTGGTGGAGACCCGGGCGGCGGTGGTGGAAGCCCGGGCGGCGGTCGCCGGCTCGGCCTGGGGGGAAGGGGCCGGACGGCCCGCGCCTATGCCCGAGCCGAAGGTCTCCCGGACGATGGCGAAGGCGTGGTCCAGCTGCGCCTCCACGTCGCCCTGGCCGCCCGCCCGCAGCCAGCGGCGCAGCACGTGGTTGTGGGCCGTGACGACCGCCGACGCGGCGACCTCGGCGAGCAGCGGGTCGTCGTTGCCGTCGTGGTGGTCGCGCTCGTCGAAGTGCCCGAGCAGATAGCGGGTGAACAGCCGCTCGTAGCGGGCCACCGAGGCGATCTCGCGCTCCCGCAGCGTCGGCACCTCACGAGTGAGCCGGTAGCGCTCCACCGAGACCCCGGGCGACCCCGCGTACATCTTCATGACTTCCTTGATGCCCCGGCACACCGTGTCGAGCGGGTGCTCGTGCGGCGGGGCGGCGTTCAGCACCGCCTCGGCCCGCACCAGCGTGTCGTCGTGATCAGGGAAGATCGCCTCTTCCTTGGAGCGGAAGTGGCGGAAGAAGGTCCGCCGCGCGACCCCGGCCGTGGCCGCGATCTCGTCGACCGTGGTGGCCTCGTACCCCTTGGTGGCGAAGAGCTCCATCGCCGCCGCGGCGAGCTCCCGGCGCATCTTGAGCCGCTGGGCGGCGGCACGAGTGCCCGCCGCGCTCTCGGGAGCGTCGGACGTGGACGTGGCACGGGGTGTCTTCGCGGCCTTGGGCATGGTCCGAACGTACTGCATCGGAGCGGGAGTGTGCCCAGGTGGGGGCGGGGAGCCCCCCGGGACACCGACGGTGCCCGGGGAGCTCAGCAGACCGCCCCAGCCGGCCGTGCGGGGCTCAGCGTCGGGCATATTCGCGGAAGCCGCGACCCGTCTTGCGGCCGAGGCAGCCGGCTGCCACGAGGTGCTCAAGGAGCGGGGCGGGGGCCAGGCCCGGGTCGCGGAACTCGCGGTGCAGCACCTGCTCGATCGCCAGCGAGACGTCGAGGCCGACCACGTCGAGCAGCTCGAACGGGCCCATCGGGTAGCCGCCGCCCAGCTTCATCGCCGCGTCGATGTCGTCCAGGGTCGCGTAGTGCTCCTGGACCATCTTGATCGCGTTGTTCAGGTACGGGAAGAGCAGCGCGTTCACGATGAAGCCGGCCCGGTCGCCGCAGTCCACCGGGTGCTTGCGGATCTTCGCCGTGACCTCGCGCACGGTGGCGTGGACGTCGTCCGCGGTCAGGACCGTACGGACGATCTCGACCAGCTTCATCGCCGGCGCCGGGTTGAAGAAGTGCATCCCGATGACGTCCTGCGGGCGCGTGGTGGCGCGGGCGCAGGCCACGACCGGCAGCGAGGACGTCGTGGTGGCGAGCACCGCGCCCGGCTTGCAGATCTTGTCGAGCCGCGCGAACAGCTCCTGCTTGATCTCCAGGTCCTCGGCGACCGCCTCGACGGCCAGGTCGACCTCGGCGAAGGCGTCGAGCGTGCCCGCCGCGGTGATCAGGCCCAGCGTGGTGTCACGGGCCTCGCCCGTCATCCGGCCCTTGTCGACGGAGCGCGCCAGCGACTTGGCGATCCGGGCCTTGGCGGTGTCCGCCTTCTCCTGGGAGCGGGCGGCCAGGACGACCTGGTACCCGGCCTTGGCGAAGACCTCGGCGATGCCGGACGCCATGGTGCCCGAGCCGGCGACGCCGACCGAGCGGACCTCGCGGCCCGCGCCGGCCTCGGCGGAGGCCGACGGGGTCAGCGCGTCGGCCACCACCTCGGCGGAGCCCGGCGCCTCGTACGTGTAGAAGCCGCGGCCCGCCTTGCGGCCGGTCAGACCGGCCTCGCTGAGCTGCTTGAGGATCGGGGCGGGGGCGTGCAGGCGGTCGTGCGAGGAGGCGTACATGGCCTCCAGGACCGTCCGGGCCGTGTCGACGCCGATCAGGTCGAGCAGCGCCAGCGGGCCCATCGGCAGGCCGCAGCCCAGCTTCATCGCCGCGTCGATGTCCTCGCGGGAGGCGTACTTCGCCTCGTACATGGCGGCGGCCTGGTTCAGGTAGCCGAAGAGCAGGCCGTCCGCGATGAAGCCGGCCCGGTCGCCGACCGCGACGGGCTCCTTGCCGAGGTCCTGGGCGAGCCGGGTGACGGCGTCGACGGCCCGCGGGTCGGTCAGGACGGAGGAGACCACCTCGACCAGCTTCATGGCCTGGACCGGCGCGAAGAAGTGCAGGCCGAGGACCCGCTCGGGGTGGGCGGAGTCGGCGGCGAGCCGGGTGACGGAGAGCGCGTTGGTGCCGGTGGCCAGGATGGCGTCCGGGCGGACGATCGCGTCCAGGGCCCGGAAGACCTCCTGCTTCGCCTCGTACGACTCGGGCACGACCTCGATCACGAGGTCGGCCTCGGCGGCCGCCTGGAGGTCGGAGAAGGTGCGGAAGCGGGCCAGGACGTCCTGCCGCTCCTCCTCGGTGATCCGCTCGCGGGAGACCGCGCGGGCGGTGGAGGCCTCCAGGGCGGCGACGGCCCGGGCGGCGGCGGTGTCGCTGATGTCGATGCCGATGACCTCGCGACCGGCCCGGGCGAGGACGTCTGCGATACCCGCGCCCATGGTGCCGAGACCGACGACGGCGATGGTGGAGAGAGGGGTGTCCATCAGGGGACTCCAGGGAGGAAGAGTGACGACTGAGGGCAGTGAGTGCGCGAAAGGGCGCGGGAGAACAGAGAAGGCGGCGCCACGGAAAGAGGGCGGTGCCGGGAAATGAGGGCGATGCCCTCGGAAAAGGGGCCGACGGACTCTGTCCCGGAGTCACATCGAAACTGCCGAACCGACGTACGACACAACGGCTGCGTCACCAGGCCGTCGTGGGAAGTGCGGGTGGTGGCCCGCTCACCTGAGACTAACCGGCTGGTAACGAGCGCGCCAGTCCCGGGAAGTTGAGGAAAATGTGATCTGGATCGCGGATAGGCTCGGATTCATGGAATACGCCGAGGATCCGGAATTCTGCTCGATGATCGATCGATTGCGTGACGAGATCGAGAATGACACCGGAGAGGTCCCCGAGACATTCCGTCACCTCGCCGAGGCCGGCGACCCCGAGGAACTGCACCACGTCCTCACGGCACCCGGACAACCGCTCTGGGCCCGCGAGATCGCCGCCTACGCGCTCGGCGTCGCCGGCGACCCCCGCGCCTTCGAGGCCCTCGTCCTCCTCCTCAACCACCGCGACCCCGAGCGCTGCGTCACCGCCGCCCACGCCCTGACCCGGCTCGGCGACCCCCGCACCGCCCGCGCCGCCGCCGCCCTCGCCACCAACGAACTCCGGGCCGCCTACGCCCTCCTGCCGGTCCGACTCCTCGCCGCGCTCCGCGCCCCCGAGTCCGTACCGGCCCTGATCACCGTCCTCGAACGGCGACTTCCCGCCGACGACCCCCACTGGCGGGTCGGACTCGCCTGCGTCGAGGGCCTCGGCGCCCTCGGCGACCCCGCGGCCCGCCCCGCCCTGGAGGCGGCCCTCCCGCACCCCCGACTCGGCGCCGCCGCCGAACGGTCACTGCACCTGCTCGGCCCCGCCGACTGACCGGCGGCCCGGACGCAGGAGCGCCGGCGCCAGGGTCCCGGCCGACGCGAGGACCGCGGGGAACGCGGCCAGCGCGAAGCACAGGGCCAGCGGCAGCCGTCCCACCAGGAGGCCCGCACCCGCCGTCGCCGCCGTACTGCCCGCGTTGAACGCGGTGTTGACCCAGGCGCCGGCCCGGGTGCGCCGACCGGGACCGGCGGACTCGTCCGCCAGCAGGTACGCGCTCGTGAGCGCCGGAGCCAGGAACAGACCACCGAGCGCCACCCAGCCGACCAGCGCGTACGGATGCGGGGAGAGCCCCGCCACCGCCAGCACCCCGCCGAGACCGAGCGTGAGCAGGGAGAGTCGCACGGCGGTGGGCAGCCGCCAGGACACGGCGCCGTGGACCAGGCCGCCCACCGCGCTGCCCGCGGACAGCGCCGCCAGCGCCCAGGGCACCGCCCCCGGAAGCCCGTGCGCGTCCGCGAACGCGATCACGAGCAGGTCCAGGGCGCCCAGGCACATGCCCATCGCCGCGGCGACGGCCGCCGCCCGGGCCGGTCCGCCGCCGGGCGCACCCACCGAGCCGGTCCCCGCATCCGGAGCCTCGCGCTCCCGCTCCTTCGGCGCGCCCCGCACGACCGGCGAGGTGACCAGCGCGAGCGTGCCCGTCAGGACCAGCGCGGCGCTCACCACGAGCCCGGCCGGCGCCGCCGCGAACCGCAGGAGCAGCCCCACCAGCAACGGGCCCGTGACGAAGAGGAGTTCCTCCGCCACCGTGTCCAGGCTGTACGCGCGCCGCAGCAGCTCCCGGTCGGGCAGCATCGCGCTCCACAGCGCCCGTGTCACCGGTCCGAGCGGCGGGACCACCGCGCCCGCGGCGGCGGCCAGGGCCGTGAGCCCCACGGTCGAGGTCACGCGCCCGGCCGTCGCGACCGCCAGCGCGGTGAGCAGCAGGGCGTGCGCGGCGGCCAGCGGCGGCAGGGCCCGGAGGGGTCCGAACCGGTCGACGAGGCCGGCGCGCGCGGGCGACAGCAGCACACCGGTCAGCCCGAACACGGCCATGACCGTGCCGGCCGCGGCGTACGAGCCGGTGCCGCCCTTGACCGAGAGGACCAGGGACAGCGGGGCGATGCCGTTGGAGAGCCGGCCCACGAGGGCGGCTCCGAAGGCTCGGGAGGCGTGCGGGGTGCGCAGCAACGCGGCATAGCCGGGCGCACGGGAACGGGCAGGGGAGGTCACGGACATGACGGAGTTCCTCGGGGAGGGCGCCGGGCGGTGCCTGCGGCGCCTGGGTGTGCGGGGTCGCGAAGGACCGCGCCGGTGCCCGGGGCACGGACGTCGGTCGGGCGACTCCTACGCACAGAAGAGGAACATGCGCGTCAACGTATCAAGCGGAGCTCCGCCCGGTGTCGCCGGGCGCCGTCCCGGCAGGCTCCGGGACGAGCGCGAACGCCTCGATCTCCACGAGCAGCTCCGGCCTGACCAGCGCCGACACCTGCACCGCCGAGCTCGCCGGCAGCGGCGCCCCGGCGAAGTGGGCGTCCCTGGCGTCCCGTATCGCCGGGAGGTGGGCGACGTCCGTGACGAAGTAGGTCAGCTTCACCACGTCGCCGAAGCCCGCGCCGGCGGCGGCGAGGCACCGCTCCAGGTTCGCGAAGACCTGGTGGGCCTGGGCCGCCGCGTCGCCCTCCCCGACGACCGCCCCCGAGGCGTCGAGCGCGCACTGCCCGGATATCGCGACGAACCGGCCCGTGCCCCAGACGACGTGGCTGTACTGGGGGCTGGGCGCGAGGCCGTCGGGTGCGGGGACGTGGGTGAGGTGGCTCGTCATGTCGGACATCCTCGCGCACGGCACTGACAGTGCCCGCGTCCCCGGGAGACGCGGGCACCGTCAGCGGGCGGGGCGGCGGGTCAGCGCACGTGGCCGAGGAACCCGTGCAGGGCCACGCCGGCCGGCTCCGCGCGCGGTGCGGCGGCCCGCTTGCCGCCGCGCTCCTGGGGAGCCGTCTCCACGGCGTCCTGCTGCTCCGGGGAGCTCTCCGGGGCCTTCTCCGGGGACTCCTTCCCCCGGGTCTCCTTCCCGGCCGGGGCCACCGGATCGGGCTCCGGCTCCGGGAGCGCTTCGCAGACCGCGTCCACCTCGGAGTCGCCCTCGGCGCGCGGGACCTTGCCGGTGGCGAGGTAGGCGGCCAGGTGGTCGTCGAGGCAGTCGTTGCCGCCGAGGGTCACCCCGTGGTTCCCGCCGCCCTGCTCGACGACCAGGCTGGAGCCGCGGACGAGCCGGTGCAGGGCGACCCCGCCCTCGTACGGCGTGGCCGCGTCGTCCGTCGCCTGGAGGATGAGGACCGGCGGCACCTGGTCGTTCGCGACGTCCGGCGGGGTCAGCGACGCGACCGGCCAGAACGCGCACGGCGCGTTGTACCAGGCGTTGTTCCAGGTGGAGAAGGGCGCCTTGGCGTGCACGTCCCAGCTGTCCTTGCGCCAGACGTTCCAGTCCCGGGGCCAGCTCGCGTCCCGGCACTGCACGCTCGTGTAGACCGAGTAGCCGTTGTCCGCGGCCGCGTCGGCCTCCCCGTACCGCTCGTAGGCGGCCGTCAGCGGCGCCGGGTCGGCGTCGTTGACGTACGCGGAGAACGCGTTCGCGAGGCGGGGCCAGTAGCCGTTGTAGTACCCGCCGGGCAGGAAGGTGTCCTCCAGCTCGCCCGGTCCGACCTTCCCGCCGGCCGGCGTCGCGCGCAGCGCGTCGCGCATCCGGTACCAGGCGGCCTCGACCGCGGCCGGGTCGGTGCCCAGCTTGTAGACGGCGTCCTGCCGGGCCACCCAGGCCATGAAGTCCTTGTGGCGGGTGTCGAAGGCGTAGTCCTGGGCGATGTTGTCCTCGTACCAGACGCCGTGCGGGTTGACGACGGAGTCGAGGGCCATGCGGCGCACCCGGTCCGGGTGCAGCCGGGCGTACACCGCGCCCAGGTACGTGCCGTACGAGTAGCCGAGGTAGTTGAGCTGCGGGGCCCCGAGCGCGGCGCGGATGGAGTCCAGGTCCCGCGCGGTGCTCACCGTGTCGATGTACGGCAGGACGTCGGCGTACTTCGCGCCGCAGGCCTCGGCGAAGGACCGGGCCCGCTCGACCGCCGCCCGCTCGGCGGCGGCGCCGGTGGGCACCGAGTCGGCGCGGACCGGCGCGAAGTGGCCCGGCCGGCAGTCGAGCGCGGGCTCGCTCTTGCCGACGCCGCGCGGGTCGAAGCCGATCACGTCGTACTCGGCGGCCACCTTCGCGGGCAGCGAGGCCGCCACGTACCCGGCCATCGCGCGCCCGCTGCCGCCGGGCCCGCCCGGGTTGACGAGCAGCGGGCCCTGGAAGGTCTTCGCGGTGTGCGGGACCCGGGTCAGGGCGAGCGTGATGCTCCGCCCGGCCGGGTCGTCGTGGTTGAGCGGCACCTTCAGGGTGGCGCACTCGAGCCTCGGGTACGCCTTCGTGGCGCAGCCGGTCCAGGCGAGCGACGGTAGCGGGCGGGGGGTCGGTTCTCCGGCGTCGGCGGGAGCGGCGGGCAGGACGGTGACCGTCCCGGCGACCAGCGCTCCAGCGGCGATCAGCATTCCTGCGCGTGGGGTCATAGGGCCTTTGTGTCCCGCGCGGACCCCGGCAGGACCTGATTCGGCCAGAGTTGACCCGAACAGAGGAGGATCCGACGGCGTGTCAGGTGACCGGTCCGATGATCGGACCATGGTCGGGCGTCGTGGGGCGGGCGGGAACGTGACGACAGGCCCCAGGCCGCCGGGGTGCGTTCAGAGGAAGGTGAGCTGTTCGGGAGCGGCCGCGAGGGCCGGTTCCTCCGGCACCGGAATCCGGCGCGCCGCTCCCCGGTGCGCGGGCCCGATGCCGAACTCGGCGGCCAGCTCGTGCACCTGACGGGTGATCCGGCGCTGGTACCAGGTCGGCGCGTAGGCCCCGGCCGCGTACATCCGCTCGTACCGCCGCACCAGACCGGGGTGGTGCTCGCGCAGCCACCGCATGAACCACTCGCGGGCACCGGGCCGCAGGTGCAGCACGAGCGGGGTGACCGAGCTCGCCCCGGCCTCGGCGATGGCGCGGACCGTGTCGCGCAGCTGCTCGGGCCGGTCGCCGAGGAACGGCACCACGGGGGCCATCAGGACCCCGCAGTCGATGCCCCGCGCGCCGAGGGCGCGGACGACGTCGAGGCGGCTCTGCGGTGAGGGCGTGCCGGGTTCGATCGTGCGCCACAGCTCCCGGTCGGTGAAGCCGACGGAGACGGAGATGCCGACCTCGGTGACCCGGGCGGCCTGGTCGAGGAGTTCCAGGTCGCGCAGGATCAGGGTGCCCTTGGTGAGGATCGAGAACGGGTTGGCCCGGTCCCGCAGGGCGGTGAGGATGCCCGGCATGAGGCGGTAGCGGCCCTCCGCCCGCTGGTAGCAGTCGACGTTGGTGCCCATGGCGATGTGCGCGCCCTGCCAGCGGGCGGACGCGAGCTGGCGCGCCAGCAGCTCCGGGGCGTTGGTCTTGACGACGATCTGGGAGTCGAAGCCGAGCCCGGTGTCGAGGTCGAGATAGCTGTGGGTCTTGCGCGCGAAGCAGTACACGCACGCGTGTGTGCAACCCCTGTACGGATTGACCGTCCACTCGAACGGCATCCGGGAGGCGCCCGGCACCCGGTTGAGGATCGACCGGGCCCGCACCTCGTGGAAGGTGATGCCGCGGAACTCCGGGGTGTCGAAGGTGCGGGTGGTGACCGAGTCCGTTCCGAACAGGGCGATGTCGGCGGGCGCGGCCGGGCCGCCCGGGGTGTCGCCCAGATTGTCCCAGCGCATGGACGCCTCCTCGGTTGCCGTTCTCGACCGTGCGCCCAGAATAGAACACCTGTTCCCTTGATCGTCGCAACCCGGATTTCGCGCCCCGGACCCCACGTGGTTCGCTTGGCCCACACCCCGAGGAACCACAAGCTGGAGGAAGTCCATGGCGCAGGTCGAGGCCACTACCGAACGGATCATCGCCGCGGACGCGGAGACGGTGTTCGACGCGCTGGCCGACTACAGCGGTACGCGCGCGAAGCTGCTCCCCGAGCACTTCAGCGAGTACGAGGTGCGCGAGGGCGGCGACGGCGAGGGCACCCTCGTCCACTGGAAGCTCCAGGCCACCAGCAAGCGCGTCCGCGACTGCCTCCTGGAGGTCACCGAGCCCACCGACGGGCAGCTCGTCGAGAAGGACCGCAACTCCTCCATGGTCACCACCTGGACCGTGACCCCCGCCGGCGAGGGCAAGTCCCGTGCCGTCGTCGCCACCGTCTGGAACGGCGCCGGCGGCATCGGCGGCTTCTTCGAGAAGACCTTCGCGCCCAAGGGCCTCGGCCGCATCTACGACGCCGTCCTCGCCAAGCTGGCGGACGAGGTCGAGAAGTAACGCCCTGGGCGTTCACCGATTCGAGTGGATCGCCCGCGCCCCCGTACCGGAGCCCCGCGCACCGAGGGGGCGCGGGCCTCCTCGTAAACGCGCTGATGAGCGACCCAAGTGCGCCGTCGCGCAGGGATGTTCGCCCTCCGGAACGCCACTGACCTCCCGTACCGCCCGACTTGCTCCCCCTTCGCGCGCAATGCGAAGAATGGCGCGGCGCAGACGCCGTGACGAGGGGAGCAGGTACGTGGGTGCGATCACCGCAGTGGAGGACGTCCGGGAAGGCGCGGAACCGCTCGCCGCGGACGGCCCGCCCGACGGCCTCGCGCCGCCGCCCGGCCCCGGCCCGGCCGCCGCCCTCGACCCCCGCCGCGTCCGGCTCGTCTTCTGCGGCCTGATGCTCGCGCTGCTCCTCGCGGCCCTCGAGCAGATGATCGTCGCCACCGCCCTGCCGAAGATCGTCGGCGAACTCCAGGGCCTGGACCGGATGTCCTGGGCGATCACCGCCTACCTGCTGACCTCCACCATCGGCCTGCCGGTGTACGGAAAGCTGGGCGACCTCCTCGGCCGCAAGGGCGTCTTCGTCTTCGCCATCGTCGTCTTCGTCATCGGCTCGGGCCTGGCCGGCTGGTCGCGGTCCATGGACGAGCTCATCGCCTTCCGCGCCCTCCAGGGCGCCGGCGCCGGCGGCCTCATGATCGGCGTCCAGGCGATCATCGCCGACATCGTCCCCGCCCGCGAACGCGGCCGGTACATGGGCCTGATCGGCGCCGCCTTCGGCCTCGCCTCCGTCGCCGGACCCCTCCTCGGCGGCTTCTTCACCGACCACGTCTCCTGGCGCTGGTGCTTCTACTTCAACGTGCCCTTCGGGCTCGTCACCCTCGCCGTCGTCGCCGCCGTCCTCAAGCTCCCCAAGCCCACGGCACGCGCGCGCTTCGACGTCCTCGGCGCCCTGCTCCTCGCCGCCGCCTCCACCTGCCTGGTCCTGCTGACCAGTTGGGGCGGCACCGAGTACGCCTGGGACTCCCGGGTCGTCCTCGCCCTCGCCTGCGGGGCCGCCGTGACCACCGTGCTGTTCCTGGTCGTCGAGCACTTCGCGCCCGAACCCCTCATCCCGCTCCGGCTGTTCCGCGACTCCGTCTTCACCGTCACCGCCCTCGTCGGTGCGGTCGTCGGCATCGCGCTCTTCGGCGCCGCCAGCTACCTCCCCAGCTTCCTGCAGATGGTCGAGGGTGCCAGCGCCACCGAGTCCGGCCTCCTGATGCTGCCCCTGATGGGCGGCATCGTCATCGCCTCCGTCGTCTCCGGCCAGCTCATCAGCCGCACCGGCCACTACAAGATCTATCCGGTGATCGGCGGTGCCGTCTCCGTCCTCGGCATGTGGCTGCTCTCCCGCATGGACACCGACACCCCGCGCCTCCAGTACAGCCTCTGGCAGGCCGTCCTCGGCACCGGCATCGGCCTGGTCATGCCGGTCCTCGTGCTCGCCGTGCAGAACTCCGTGCGCCCGGCCGACCTCGGCACGGCCACCAGCGCCCACAACTACTTCCGCCAGATCGGCGGCAGCGTCGGCGCCGCGGTCTTCGGCACCCTCTTCGCCTCCCGGCTCGACGACGCGCTCGGCGACCGGCTCGCCGGCGTCCTGTCGCGGGGCGGCCCCGTGTCACCGCCGCCCGCCGAGTCGATCACCCCGCAGAGCGTCCACACCCTGCCGCCGGCCCTCCGGGACGCGTACGTCCAGGCGTACGCGGACGCGATGCCGCGGATCTTCCTCTACCTCGTGCCGGTCCTCGTGCTCGGCCTCGTCCTCGCCTTCTTCCTCAAGGAGAAACCGCTGGTGTCCCACCACAGCCCCCTCACCGAGGCCACCGAGGCCACGCGCGCCGACGACTTCGGCGGAGCCCAGGCGGTCCCGCACGCCCGCCACGCCGCTCCCGCTCCCGCCACCCCCGCCAGGGCCGCCGCGGCGCCGCACTCGGGGGTGCCGGTCTGCGGCACCGTCCAGCACCACGACGGCAGCAGGGTGCCCCGGGCCGCCCTCACCCTCATCGACGTCCAGGGGCGGCAGGTGGGCCGCGGCGCGAGCGGCGAGGACGGCAGGTACGCGCTGAGCGTCCCCGGCGGCGGCGCGTACGTCCTGATCGCGGCGGCCGGCGGACACCAGCCCCAGGCCGTGTCCGTCACCGTCGGCGACCGGCCGGTCGAGCTCGACGTCGTCCTCGGCGGCGCGGGGCGCCTCGCGGGCAGCGTCGTCACCGCCGACGGCACCCCGGTGCGGGACGCCGCCGTCACCCTCACCGACGTACGCGGCGAGGTCGTCGCCTCCACCCGCAGCGGGCGCGAGGGCGGATACGTCATCAGCGAGCTCGTCGCGGGCGAGTACACGCTGGCCGCCAGCGCCCCCGCCTTCCGCCCCGCCGCGCTCCCGGTGAGCGTCCAGGCCTCCCGCGAGACCCGCCAGGACATCGAACTGGCCGGCGGCGCGGTGCTCCGCGGCACCGTACGGGCCGGCGGCGGGCGACCCGTCGAGGACGCCCGGGTCACCCTGCTCGACGCCGCGGGGAACGTCGTCGACACCCTCACCACCGGCGCCGACGGCACGTTCCGCTTCGTGGACCTGTCCTCCGGCGAGTACACGGTCATCGCCGCCGGCTACCCGCCCGTCGCGACCGTCCTGCAGATGGCCGGCGGGGGCCGCACCGAGCGCGACCTCCAGCTCGGCCACCAGGACTGACCGACCGGCCTCAGGAGGTGGTCGTCGCCTTGCGCAGTGCGCTGATGCAGGTGCCGATCGCCTCCTGGAGGGCTTCGAGGCGCTGGAGCATGTCGGCCTCGTAGATGTCCTCCTCCATCACCTCGTCCAGGGTCAGCTCCTCGAAGACCTTCGTCGCCTTCTGCAGGCTGTTGTAGAACTTCGTCCGGCGCTCCTGGACGCGCAGCTCCGGATCCTCCTCGACCGCCTTGGCGACCAGGCCCTTCACCGTGTCGTACGCCTCACCGGCCCACTCGCCCGCCTCCTCCGAGTCGTCGAGCTCGTCGAGGAGCGACAGGTGCCGCTCGGCCTCGGCGCGCAGCTCGGCCGGCGCGTCGACGGTCTGCCCGGCGGGCGTCCTGATCTGGCCGTTCTCGACGATCTGGCGCACGTACCCGATGCGGTCGGCCGCCTTCGCCTCGCTCGCCACCGCCTTCTTCAGGTCGTCCGTGCGCGCGATGGCCCGGGCCATCTCCGTCTGGAGCGCCGGGTCCTCCTTCATCCGGTCGAGCAGCGCGCCGCGCGCGGCCTCGGCCGTGCCCGGGTCGGCGAGGATCGCGGCCCGCAGCGCCGTCGGGTTCTCCGCGACCTCCAGGGCCTTCGTCGGCCGGATGCCCTCCGCCTCGGCCGCGGCGGTGATCGCCTGGCCGCGCACCGAGGACGCGCTGTTGCGGGAGGTGTAGTACGACAGCCAGACGTCCGCGTCGGGCAGCTCGATGTCCGCGCCGGGGACCAGGACCTCGAACTGCGGGACCAGGCCGTCGTCGGCCGCCATGTCCCAGGCCTTGTAGTACCGCATGACCCGCTCCGGCGAGCACCCCGCGAGCCGGGCGAACGCCTTCGCCGAGACCTTCGTCCGCGCCGTCCCCTCGGCGGCCTGGCCGCCGGGCCGCACGCTCCGGGCCACCTTCAGCGCGAACGCCCAGCCGCCCGTCCGCGCGTACACGCCGAAATCGTGCGCGTCGCGGACCACGACGGGGTCGTGCTCCCCGTCGCCACCGGCGTCGCCGCCGTCCGCGTCCGCCTCCGCGTCCTGCTCATCGCCCTGGCCCTGGTCCTCGCCCTGCTCCGGCCCGCTCCCGGTGCCGCCGGCGACCTGGGCGGCCTGCGGCTCGGGCGCCGAGGGCTCCCAGAACTCCGGCTCCGCCGCCATGACGGGCACGTCGGACTCGGTGGGCTCGGCGTGCCCGGCGGAACCGGCGTGCCCGGCGGGCGCGAACGGCTCGGACGCGGCGGGCCCGGAGGCCGCGGCGGACTCGACGGGCACGGTTTCGGACGGGGTGAAGGCGATGGTCACCGAGAGCTCTCCGGAAGGTCGGGTGCGACAACTGCGGCCGACAGCCTATACGCACCCGTTGGCGATGTTTCGCCCCATTCGGAGGCACCCGACGCCGGAGGGCCCCGGGGCGCGTACGGAAGCGCCGGATCGAACCGTACCGCCGTTCGGCGGGCGTCATTGGTCCACTCCAACGGCGGTTATCCACAGGGGTGGTAGGGCCGCCGGGCGGCGCGTACGGTGCCAGGCATGAAGATCCTCATCAGCGCCGACATGGAGGGCGCGACCGGTGTGACCTGGCCCGCCGACGTGCTGCCCGGCACGCCCCAGTGGGAGCGGTGCCGCTCGATGTTCACGTCCGACGTGAACGCGGCCGTGCTCGGCTTCTTCGACGGCGGCGCCGACGAGGTCCTGATCAACGAGGCGCACTGGTCCATGCGGAACCTGCTCCTGGAGGGGCTCGACGAGCGGGCCGAGATGCTCACCGGCCGTCACAAGTCCCTCTCGATGGTCGAGGGCGTACAGCACGGGGACGTCGACGGCATCGCCTTCGTCGGCTACCACACGGGCGCCGGCACCGAGGGCGTCCTCGCCCACACCTACCTCGCCAACTCGATCACGGGCGTCTGGCTCGACGGCGAGCGGGCCAGCGAGGGCCTGCTCAACGCCCACGTGGTCGCGGAGTACGGAGTCCCGGTCGTCCTCGTCACCGGGGACGACCTCACCTGCGACGACGCCCTCGGGTACGCGCCCGAGGCGCCCAAGGTCGCCGTCAAGGACTACGTCTCCCGGTACGCGGCGGTGTGCCGCACCCCGGCCAGGACCGCCGCCGACATCCGGGCCGCGGCGAAGTCCGGCGCCGCGCTCGCCGTCCGGCACGAACCGGTCAGGGGCGGACCCTTCACCATGGAGCTGGAGTTCGACGCCGAGCACCTGGGCGCCGCCGCCACGGTGGTTCCCGGCGTGGCGCGGAGCGGCGAGCGGCGCGTCGCGTACACCAGCGGGACCATGTACGAGGCAATCCGTACGTTCAAGGCGGTCACGACCATCGTCTCGGCCGCGGTGGAGGAGCAGTATGGCTGAGGAGGTCCGGGGCCCGGACACGACAGCGCTCGACGAGGTGGTCACCTTCACCTCCGAGCTCATCCGCATCGACACCACCAACCGCGGCGGCGGCGACTGCCGCGAGCGGCCCGCCGCCGAGTACGTCGCCGAGCGGCTCGCCGCCGCAGGCATCGAACCCGCGCTCCTGGAGCGCACCCCCGGCCGCACCAACGTCGTGGCCCGCATCCCCGGCACCGACCCCTCGGCCGACGCGCTCCTCGTCCACGGCCACCTGGACGTCGTCCCCGCCGACCCCGCCGAATGGTCCGTGCACCCCTTCTCCGGAGAGGTCCGCGACGGCGTCGTCTGGGGGCGCGGCGCCGTCGACATGAAGAACATGGACGCGATGGTCCTGGCCGTCGTCCGCTCCTGGGCCCGCCAGGGCGTGCGGCCGCGCCGCGACATCGTCCTCGCCTACACCGCGGACGAGGAGGCCAGCGCCGAGGACGGCTCCGGGTTCCTCGCCGACCGGCACGCCGGACTCTTCGAGGGCTGCACGGAGGGCATCAGCGAATCGGGGGCCTTCAGCTTCCACCCCACGCCCGGCACCACCCTCTACCCGATCGCCGCGGGGGAGCGGGGCACCGCCTGGCTCAAGCTGACCGCCCACGGCCGGGCCGGCCACGGCTCCAAGGTGAACACGGCCAACGCCGTCACCCGCCTCGCCTCCGCCGTCGCCCGCATCGGCGCGCACACCTGGCCCGTCCGCCTCACCGCGACGGTCCGCGCCGCCCTCACCGAACTGGCCGCGCTGTACGGCATCGAGATCGACACGGCCGCGCCCGACCTCGACGTCGACCTCCTCCTCGACAAGCTCGGACCCGCCGCCGCGCTCGTCCAGTCGACCGTCCGCAACAGCGCCAACCCGACGATGCTCGAAGCCGGTTACAAGGTCAACGTCATCCCCGGCCAGGCCGTCGCGTACATCGACGGGCGGATGCTGCCGGGCGCGGAGGAGGAGTTCGCCGCGACGATGGACCTCCTCACCGGGCCCGACGTGGAGTGGGAGTTCCACCACCGCGAAGTGCCCCTGGAGGCCCCCTTCGACTCGCCGACCTTCGCCAAGCTGAGGGCCGCCGTCGAGCGCTTCGACCCGGCCGGACACGTCGTGCCGTACACGATGTCCGGCGGCACCGACGCCAAGCAGTTCTCCCGGCTCGGGATCACCGGCTACGGCTTCTCGCCGCTCAGGCTGCCCCCGGACCTCGACTACGGCGCGCTCTTCCACGGCGTCGACGAACGCGTGCCGGTGGACGCCCTGCACTTCGGCGTCCGGGTGCTCGACCACTATCTGAAGTCCGCGTAGGACAGGGGCAGGACCTGTGACAGGGGGAGTCGACATGGAACCGACCGAGGCCGCCCACGGCAGCTGGCCGTCACCCGTCGACGCGGCGCTCACCGCCGCGCACGACGGCCGGCCCGAGTACCTCGGCGCCGTCGGCGACGAACTGTGGTGGACGGCGCCCCGCCCCGCCGAGGGCGGCCGGCGCGCCCTCGTCCGACGGCGCGCCGACGGCACCGAGGACGGCGTGCTGCCCGCCCCGTGGAACGTCCGCAGTCGGGTGATCGAGTACGGCGGCCAGCCCTGGGCCGCGGTCGCGCGCCCCGCGGACGGACCGCTCGTCGTCTTCGCCCACTTCCCCGACCAGCGGCTGTACGCGTACGAGCCCGACGCCGCGACCGGCGCGGAGCCGCGGCCCCTCACGCCCGTCTCGGCCGTCGGCGACGGACTGCGCTGGGTGGATCCGGTCGTCCGGCCGGAGCTCGGCGAGGTGTGGTGCGTCCTGGAGGAGTTCACCGGACCCGCCCCCACCGACGTGCGCAGGGTCCTCGCCGCCGTGCCGCTGGACGGATCGGCCGCCGAGGACCGCACCGCCGTACGCGAGCTCACCGACGCGCGCCACCGGTTCGTCACCGGGCCCAGGGTCTCGCCGGACGGGCGCCGGGTCGCCTGGATCGCCTGGGACCACCCCCGGATGCCGTGGGACGGCACCGAGGTCCGACTCGCCGAGATCGCCCCCGACGGCACCCTCCGGGACGCCAGGACCGTCGCGGGCGGGCCCACCGAGTCGATCCCGCAGGTCGACTGGGACGCCGGAGGACGACTGCTCCTCGTCAGCGACCGCACCGGCTGGTGGAACCTCTACCGGGCGGAGTTCGGCGCCGACGGCGGCCTCGGCGCACCCGCCGCCCTCTGCCCCCGCGCCGAGGAGTTCGGCGGCCCGCTCTGGAAGATCGGACTCCGCTGGTTCACGCCCCTGGACAACGGGCTGATCGCCGTCGTCCACGGCAGGGGCACCACCGCCCTCGGCATCCTCGACCCCGTCAGCGGCACCCTCGCCGACGCCCCCGGACCCTGGACCGAGTGGGCCTCGACCCTCGCCGCGCACGGCAGCCGGGTCGTCGGCGCCGCCGCCGGACCGCACACCTCCTACGAACTCGTCGAGCTGGACACCCGCACCGGCCGCACCCGGGTGGTCGGCGCCGCGCACACGGACGCCGTCGACCCCGCCTACTACCCGGAGCCCCGCCTCCGCACCTTCACCGGCCCCGGCGGGCGGGAGATCCACGCCCAGGTCCACCCGCCCCGCCACCCCGACTTCACCGGACCCCCGGGGGAACGGCCGCCCTACGTGATCTGGGCGCACGGCGGGCCCACCGGCCACGCCCCGCTCGTCCTCGACCTGGAGATCGCCTACTTCACCTCGCGGGGCATCGGCGTCGCCGAGGTCAACTACGGCGGCTCGACCGGCTACGGACGGGAGTACCGGGAGCGGCTGCGCGAGCAGTGGGGCGTCGTGGACGTCGAGGACTGCGCCGCCGTGGCGGCGGCGCTCGCCGCGGAGGGCACGGCCGACCCGGCCCGGCTCGCCGTGCGGGGCGGCAGCGCCGGCGGCTGGACGGCGGCGGCCTCCCTCGTCGGCACGGACGTCTACGCCTGCGGAACGATCATCTACCCCGTCCTCGACCTGCGCGCCTGGGCGACCGACGAGACCCACGACTTCGAGTCCCAGTACCTCCACGGCCTGGTCGGACCGCTCGACCGGGTACCGGCCCGCTACAAGGAACGCTCACCCGTCGAGCACGTCGACCGGGTCACCGCCCCCTTCCTGCTGCTCCAGGGGCTCGACGACGTCATCTGCCCGCCCGCCCAGGCCGAGCGCTTCCTCGCCCGCGCGGCCGGCCGGGGCGTCCCGCACGCGTACCTCGCCTTCGAGGGGGAGGGGCACGGCTTCCGCAGGGCCGACACGATCACCCGGTCCCTGGAGGCCGAACTCGACCTGTACGTACGGACCTTCGGCATCGATCGCACGGACGTGCCGGCCCTGGAGTACCGCTCATGAGCACCGCGACCCCGCACCCCGCCGCCGAAGGACCGGTCCGGGCCGAGCGGCTCCGCCCCGGGGCCCGGGTCGCCGTCGTCGCCCCCAGCGGGCCCATCCCCGAAGAACGACTCGACGCGGGGCTCGACATCCTGCGCGGCTGGGGCCTCGACCCCGTCGTCGCCCCGCACGTCCTGGACGCCCACCCCACCCTCGGGCACCTCGCCGGACAGGACCGGGCACGGGCCCGCGACCTCACCGAGGCCTGGTGCGACCCCTCCGTCTCCGCCGTGATCTGCGCGCGCGGCGGCTACGGCGCCCAGCGCATGGTCGACCTCGTCGACTGGCCGGCGATCAGGGCGGCCGGGCCCAAGGCGTTCGTCGGCTACAGCGACGTCACCACCCTCCACGAGGCCTTCGCCGTCCGCGCGGGCCTCGCCACCCTGCACGGCCCGATGGTCGCCGCCGCCACGTTCCTCACGGACCCGCGCACCCAGGAGTCCCTGCGCGCCACCCTGTTCGAGCCGGAGTCCGTCCGGACGCTCGGCCTGGAGACGGCGCGGGCCCTGGTGCCCGGCCGCGCCCACGGCGTCACCCTCGGCGGCTGCGCCAGCCTCCTCGCCGCCGACCTCGCCACCCCGCACGCCCGCCCCTCGGCGGGCGGCGGGCTGCTGCTCCTGGAGGACGTGGGCGAGGAGCCGTACCGACTCGACCGCGTCCTCACCCAGCTCATCCGCTCCGGCTGGCTCGACGGCGTCGCGGGCGTCGCCCTCGGCTCCTGGGTGGACTGCGGCCCCTACGAGGACGTGCGCGCCGTCCTCGCCGACCGCCTCGGCGGCCTAGGCGTCCCGGTCGTCGAGGAGCTGGGCTTCGGCCACAGCGCCACGGCACTCACCGTGCCGCTCGGCGTGCCCGCGGTCCTCGACGCGGAGGCGGGCACCCTGACCCTGGACGTACCGGCGCTGCGCTGAGCGGCGGGCCGACGCCCGGTCGGGCGGTCAGGTCGGGCGGTCCGGGCGGGCGGTCAGGTCGGGCGCCGGCCCGCCGCCGTCTCCGGCGACCCGGCCGACCCGAGCGGGACCGGCCGGGCGCGGCGTGCTCAGAGGGCCGCGTACCCCGGGCGGACGACCTCGTCGATCAGCCGTCGGCGGTCCGGCAGCGGGAGGAACGCGGCGTCGAGGGCGGCGACGGTGAACTCCTCGAAGACCTCGGGGCCGTACCCGAAGGCGTCCACCATGTGCTGGAACTCCTCGCTCATGGTGGTGCCGGAGACCAGGCGGTTGTCGGTGTTCAGGGTGATGCGGAAGCCGAGGCGGCGGAGCTCGTCGATCGGGTGCGAGGCGTAGTCCTTCGCCGCGCCCGTCTGGAGGTTGGAGGTCGGGCAGACCTCCAGGGCTATGCGGTTGTCGCGGACGTACGAGGCCAGTCGGCCCAGGGTGCCGTCCTCGGCGATGTCGTCCGTGATCCGGACGCCGTGGCCGATCCGCTCGGTGCCGCAGACCTGCACGGCCTCGTGGATCGACTCCGCGCCGACGGCCTCGCCCGCGTGGATCGTGAAGTGGCAGTTCTCCCGCTTCAGGTGCTGGAAGGCGGGGAGGTGGCGGGCCGGCGGGTTGCCGATCTCGCCGCCGGCGATGTCGAAGCCGGCCACGCCGTTGTCGCGGTGCGCGACCGTGAGGCGCGCGATCTCCAGGGACCGGTCCGTGTGGCGCATGCCGGTGAGCAGCGTACGGACGGTGATCCGGCCGCCGGAGCGGCGCTCGCCCTCGCGGAAGCCGTCGTTGACCGCCTCGACGACCTCGTCGAGGGTCAGCCCGCCCTCCAGGTGCTGTTCGGGGGCGTAGCGGATCTCGGCGTAGACGACGCCGTCCGCCGCCAGGTCCTCGGCGCACTCGGCCGCGATGCGCGCCAGCGCCTCGCGGGTCTGCATCACCGCGCAGGTGTGGGCGAACGTCTCCAGGTACCGCTCCAGCGAACCGGAGTCGGCGGCGTCCCGGAACCACACCGCGAGCGCGGCCGGGTCCTCGGTCGGCAGCGCGGTGTAGCCGCACTCGCGTGCCAGCTCGACGATGGTCGCGGGGCGCAGCCCGCCGTCGAGGTGGTCGTGCAGGACGGCCTTGGGGGCCCGGCGGATCCACTCGGAAACGGCGGGGGCGGCAGGCGTGGCAGAGTTGTCAGACAAGTGCATGGCCGGGAAGTGTACGCCACGCCCGGGACGGGTGCTGTGGCGGCCGCGACAGGCGACCGGGGCGCGACGTCCAGGGGCCCCGCGGGGGCCCGGGGGCCGTTCGGCGCGGCTCGCCTTCGCCCCGTCGGCCGGTGGTCAGTGGGACTGCAGCACCGGCAGCGCGGGCGCGCCCGTGGGGAGCATGTGCTTGGCGGCCAGGACGGGAGTCTCGCCGACCCGCACGACCTGGGTGACCAGGACCGCGGGCGTGTCCGCGGGGCGGCCGAGCTGCTCGCCGCGCCGGCGCCCGAGCAGGGTGGCCGTGATGCCGCTGTGCGCGCTCAGGGCCGTCTCGCGGGAGGCGCCGACGAGGACCGAGAGCATGGAGACGGCGGGGCCGGGCCCGGCCTCCGCGGGGGGTTCGGGGTCCGCCGCCCGCAGCGCGCGGGCGAAGTCGGGGTGGACCCGGTCGAGCAGGTCGTCCGGCGCCGCCCACTCGTGGCTGAGGGCCGCCGCCGTGCCCTCTCCGGTCAGCACCGACTCCCAGAAGCGCAGCTCGGCGCGGGCCGGGGCGAGCAGGTGCTGGGTGGTGAAGTCGGTCGGCTCCTCGACGGTGCGCAGCAGCGCCCGGACGCGCAGCGGCGTGCCGGCGCCGATGAGTTCCTCCAGCGGCTGGACGTGCTCGAAGCCGCGCCGGGGCGGCCGGTCGTTGACCGTGCGGCCGACCCCTCGGCGCACGGTCAGGACGCCGTCCTCCTGGAGCAGCAGGAGCGCCTCGCGCAGGGCCGGTCGGCTCACGCCCAGTTCGGCGGCGAGCTTCGGTTCGGAGGGGAGCGTCGAGCCCGGCGGGTAGGTGCCGTCGTGGACGGCGTCCGCGATCCGCTCGTAGAGCGCCACGACCGGTCGCCGCCGCTGTCCGCTGACCGCCACGGCCCCTCCTCGTCTCGTCCCGGCCGCCTGGTCCCCGCCGGTGTCCGGCACCCACGGTAGCGGCCCGCGTTGTCTGACAAGTCACCCGTACGGCTCTCCCCACCGGCCCAGTGGGGCTCCGCTCGGCCCATTCTGGACCCACGGCGGGTCGGCTCGTACGACCGACGGCACGACGGAGGAGAGGGGCCGGGCATGAGTCGCAAGGAGACGCCACGGGCGGCGCACGGGAGTGCGTCCCGGTTCAGCGGAGCCTTCACTCCGGGCCGGATCGCGATGATCGCGGTCGCGGTCCTCACCCTCGTCTTCATCTTCGAGAACACCGGTGAGGTCAAGATCCGACTGCTGATCCCCGAAGTGACCATGCCGCTGTACGTGGCCCTGCTCGCGACCGCCCTCCTCGGCGCCGCCTGCGGCTACTACGTCGCCGCCCGGAGGCGGAAGTGAGGCGGGCCGCCGTCGTGGGCGCGGGAGCGGTCCTCGCGCTCGCGGCCGTCGCCGTCAGCTCGGCCGGGGAGGCCGCCGCTCCCGACGACGACGCCGGGACGCGGCCGATGCCGAACTTCCTGGGCCGCGGGCTCTGGCGGGTCTTCACCCGCCTTCCGCGCCGGACCCGGCTGGACGTCCACGACGTGAGCGGGCGCGACCGGCGGGTGCTCTGGCCGCCGAGCTGGCAGGTCTGCACCCAGTACCCGTCGGCCGGCACGGGTCTCGACCGCCGCACCACGGTCATGATCGGCGTCGTCCGCAAGGGCGAGAGCTGCCCCCCGCGCGTCCAGAGCGCCCGCCGCTGAGCCCGGACGCCGCGCCCGGACGCCGCACCCCGTTCGGACCGCTGAGCCCGGACGTCGCGCGCACGCCACCCCGGGACGCCGCACCCGCACGCCACACCCGCGCGCCGCGCCCTGTTCCGGCCTCGATGCGCTCCTGATCCGCCGTACACCCCCTAGCCTGGCCCCATGTCCGACGATCCCGGCCGGTACCTCGCGGCAGGGCCCCGCGTGGGCCTGCGTGCCTTCTCGCCCGACGACGCGGGGGAGTTCACCGCGCGGGCCCGGGAGAGCCGGGAGCTGCACCGCCCCTGGCTGTTCCCGCCGTGCACGGCGGAGGCGTACGCCGCGTACGCGGGCGCACTCCTGGGGGACCCGGCGCGCGCCGGGTTCCTGGTGTGCGCGCGGGAGGACGGAGGACGGATCGCCGGGTTCGTCAACATCAACAACATCGTCCGAGGCGCTTTCCGGAGCGGGGCGCTCGGCTACGGCGCCTTCGCGCACGCCGCCGGGCGCGGACTGCTCACCGAGGCGCTCGGGGTGCTCCTGGCGTACGCCTTCGGGCCGCTGGACCTGCACCGTCTGGAGGCGAACATCCAGCCGGGCAACACGGCCTCCCGCGCGCTCGTCCGCCGCGCGGGCTTCCGTCTGGAGGGGTTCTCGCCGGCGATGCTGTTCATCGACGGCGCCTGGCGGGACCACGAACGCTGGGCGATCACGGCCCCGGAACCCCGGGGCGCGGCTCAGCGCTTGTAGTTGATCTTCATCGTGTCGAGGTCCGTCACGGTGGAGCGCAGCGGCCCGTGCGCGTGGCCGAGCTCCTTGAGCGCGGTCTCCACCCGGTCCTCGGCGAGGGCCCCCGCCATCTCGTCGCCGTCCGCCGCGTCGGAGACGACGACCAGACGGTACGAGAAGTGCTTCAGGGTCCGGTCGTAGGCGAGCGAGCCCTCCTCCGTGAACTGCATCGCGGTCAGCCCGTGCGCGTCCACCTCGGCGAGCAGCCGGGTGCGGCTCTCCTCCGACAGACCGTCGAACGTGCCGCGCACGATGACCCGGTAGGTGTGCTGCGTGCCCATTCCTCGTACTCCCTGTGCCATGGTTCCCTCGGCCGCCGGGGCGGCGCCGACCCACCACAGTACGGCGGCGGGCGCCCGGGCCGCCGGGAATATCCGGGCCGCCGGCGCCGCCGCTCCTTTACCGAAGCCTGACGTGGAGAACCCCTGGTCACGGCCGACCCCGGCGTGTTCCATGGGGCCATGACGACCGTACGACGTGCCGTACTGACGCTGCCCGCGGCCCCGTTGGGCCCGGACAACCCGCTGCCCGCGCTGCGCCCCCACGACGGGACGCACGCGGTCGACGCGCACACCCTCGCGTCCCTGCCGCGCGACATGGCCCGAGGCATCGGGCGAGACCCCCTGCGCAGCCTGCTGCCCGCGCCGGTGCGCGACGGCTACGGGCGCGAGCGCACCCCCACGGACCTCGACGCGATCGTGATCGAGAACGACCGGCTCCGGGTGACCGTGCTGCCCGGCCTCGGCGGCCGCGTCCACTCCCTGCACCACAAGCCCACCGGGCGCGAACTCCTCTACCGCAACCCGGTGTTCCAGCCCGCGGCGTTCGCGCTCAACGGCGCCTGGTACTCCGGCGGCATCGAGTGGAACATCGGCGCGACCGGCCACACCGCGCTGTCGTGCTCGCCCCTCCACGCCGCGACCGTCCCCGCCCCCGACGGCGGCCCGATGCTCCGCCTCTGGGAGTGGGAACGACTGCGCGACCTCCCCTTCCAGGTCGACCTCTGGCTCCCGGAGGGCTCCGACTTCCTCTACGCCGGGATCCGCGTCCGCAACCCCCACGAGCACACCGCACCCGTCTACTGGTGGTCGAACACCGCCGTGCCCGAGGACCGCCGGATCCTCGCCCCCGCCGACGCGGCCTGGCACCACGGCTACGACCGCGGCCTGCGACGGGTCCCCGTCCCCGTCACCGAGGACGGCACCGACCGTTCGTACCCGCTGAACGGCACGCACGCCGCCGACTGGTTCTACGACCTGCCCGACGGGCAGCGCCGCTGGATCGCGGCCCTCGACGGCGACGGCACCGGCCTCGTCCACACCTCCACCGACCCGCTGCGCGGCCGCAAGCTCTTCCTCTGGGGAGCGGATCGCGGCGGCCGCCGCTGGCAGGAGTGGCTGACCGAGCCCGGCACCCCCGGCTACGCCGAGATCCAGGCCGGACTCGCCCGCACCCAGCTGGAGCACCTGGAGCTCGCGGGCGGCGCCGAGTTCAGCTGGCTGGAGGCGTACGGGCCGCTGGCCGCCGATCCCGCCACGGCCCTCGGCGACGACTGGACGGCGGCCCGCACCGAGGTCGAGGGCGCCCTCGCCGCGGCGCTGCCCCGCGCCTCGGTCGACGCGGCCTACACGGCCTGGCGGGAGGGCGCCGCCGACACCGCGCCGGGGACGCCCCTCGCGACCGGTTCCGGCTGGGGCGCGCTCGAAGTGCTGCGCGGACGCCACGACCTGCCGGGCACCCCGTTCCCCGAGTCGACGATCGGGCCGGACCAGGAGCCCTGGCGCGTGCTGCTGCGCACCGGTGTCCTGCCGGCCCCGGCGAAGGGCGCCGCGCCGGGCCCGCCGCTGGTGGCCGCCCCGTGGCGGGACATGCTGGAGACCGCCCCCGCCGACCCGTCCACCGAGTACCACCTCGGCATCGCCCAGTGGCACGCCGGTGACCGCGCCCAGGCGGTACGGAGCTGGGAGCGCGGCCTGCGGGACGCCGAGGTCCGCTGGCCCCTGCTGTACTGCCTGGCCGTCGCCGACCGCGAGGACGGCCACCCCGCGCGCGCCGCCGACCGGTTCACGGAGGCCTTCGCCGAGCACGCCGAGGCCTTCGGCACCGAGACCGGGGCCGAGGTCGAGGCCGCCGGCCGCGCCGGCGTCGGGCCGCAGGAGACGGGCCACGTGGAGATGTGGCTCGCGGACACCAGGGCCGCGTACAGCCCCCGGACGCCGTACGCCCGGACCCATGACGACCGGACCCCGTACGACCGGCCCGCGGGCGCACGGCCCCTGGGTGCGGGGCCGTCCGGTGTCGGGCCTTCGGGTGCCGGGCACTTGGACGACGGGTACGTGGACGCCCGGCACTCGGGCGCAGGCCTCGTTTCGCGGACCGGCGACGGGATCGCGGTGGCCGCGGCGCTCGGGCGCGAGGCGATCGGCGCCCTGCTCGCCGCCGGACGGCCCGGCACGGCGGGGGAGGTGTGGGCGAGGCTCCCGGAGGAGGTCCGGGGCCGGGGCGCGTTCCGGCTCCTGGAGGCGCGGATCCTGCTCGCGGAGGGCAGGACGGGCGAGGCCCGCGCAGTCTTCGACGCGGGCTTCGAGGTCGCCGACCTGCGCGAGGGCGCCGAGGTCCTGGGCGAGCTGTGGGCGCAGCTCACGGACGAACCCCTGCCGGACGCCTACGAGTTCAGGATGCGTCCGCACTGACGCAGGAGCCGCGGGTGGCGGTACCGTGGGGCCGCGCGGCGAGCGCCGCGGGGGACGGGGGCCGCAGATGACGTCCTGGGCGACGGTCGAGTGCCGGTGCGGCCACCCGCGCTTCCGCCATGACGCGCCCCGGTTCTCCGGTGCCTGCGCCGTGTGCCTGTGCGGCGGGTTCGAGCTGCCGCCGGCGGCGGCCGGCTCGGCGGACCCCGCGCCCGCCCGGCCGGAGCCGGACCGCACCCCGCATCCGAACTGCCCCCTCCAGGACCCGGACTGCCTCGGATTCCACGACTTCTTCCGGGACTGAGGCGGTCCGTTCGCGGTCCGTGACCAAGGTGGTCCGTTCGCGGTCCGGCCCCCTCGTAGGTGCGTCAGGAGACCCGGCACAGGATCTCGCCGTGCGGGACCATGAACCAGGCGTCCTCCTGCTCGCCCCACTCACGCCAGGCCTCGCCGATCGCCGTCAGTTCGGCGGCGGTCGCGTGGCCGCCGGACACGGCCAGTTCGGCGTAGACGGACGCGGTCGTACGGTCCGCCCACAGGCCGCTCCACCAGGCCCGCTCCTCCGGGGTGGCGAAGCACCAGGTGCCGGCCGTCGTCGTGACGTCGGTGAAGCCGGCCTGCCGGGCCCAGGAGAACAGCCGCCGCCCGGCGTCCGGTTCGCCGCCGTTGGCGCGCGCGACGCGGTGGTACAGGTCCAGCCACCCGTCCAGGGCGGGCCGTTCGGGGTACCAGGCGAAGGCCCCGTAGTCGCTGTCGCGGGCGGCGACGACGCCGCCGGGCCGGCACACCCGCCGCATCTCGCGCAGCGCCTGGACCGGGTCGCCGACGTGCTGCAGCACCTGATGGGCGTGGACGACGTCGAAGGAGTCGTCGGGGAAGTCCAGCGCGTGGACGTCGGCCACGGCGAACTCGACGTTCTCCAGGCCGCGTTCGGCGGCCACGGCGCGGGCCTTGTCCAGGACGTCGTCGGCCGCGTCGACCGCCGTCACGCGGCCGGGCGCCACCAGCGCGGCCAGGTCGGCGGTGATGGTGCCGGGGCCGCAGCCCACGTCCAGGACGTCCAGGCCCGCGCGCAGTTCCGGCAGCAGGTAGGCGGCCGAGTTGGCGGCGGTGCGCCAGGTGTGCGAGCGCAGGACGGACTCGTGGTGGCCGTGGGTGTAGACGGCGGTCTCGTGGGCCGCGGACGGTGCGGAGGCGTGCGTCATGGAAGCGACTCCCTCGGTGTGGGTGCGTGTCACCACCGTAAGCGCGACCGCCGAATATTGAGATAGGCGTCTTGGAATGTGGACAGCACCTCAACTGAACAGGGCTCTCCGGTAACGGAGTTCGTCGAGCTCCACGCCGCCGGTCTCCTCGCGCACGACCTCGCCGTCCGGCCGCCAGCCCGCCGCCTCGTAGAACCTCCGCCCCCGCGCGTTCCCCGCGAACACCCACAGGGCCGCCTCGCGGAACCCGTCCGCCGCGAGCGCCCCGACCGAGGCCGAGAGCAGCGCCCGTCCGACGCCGGTGCCCCACACCTCCGGCAGGGCGTACAGCGCCGCGAGCTCCGCCGTCGTCCCGGCGGGCAGGGCCTCGTCCGGCCAGGCCCGGAAGCACGAGAAGGCGACCGGCCGGCCGTCGGCGCCCGTGCTCAGCAGCACCGTGGGCCGGTCCGGCGCCGTCAGCCGGGCCCGCCACACGGCGGAACGCTCCTCGACGTCGAGGGCGTCCAGGTACGCGGCGGGGAGCAGGTCGCGGTAGGCGGCCCGCCAGGACCGGACGTGCACGGCGGCGAGCGCGGCCGCGTCCTCGGGAAGTGCTTCGCGTATCGGCATGCGACATTGTCGGTCCGGGGGACGGCCGTCCGCTCACGATTTCCCGCACGCCCGACCGGCAGGCCGACGGGCGGCTGCCCGACCTGACGAATCCGTGTATGACAGGAATATGAACGGGCCGTGCGGGCCCGGCCCGCGCCCCTAGGATCGGCGCGCCGCCGCCCGGCGGTCCGCCCCTCCCACGTGCCGAGGAGTCCCGTGCCGTACTCGCCCGCGCCCGCCCGCCGCTCCCTGCTGAAGCTGATCGCAGCGGGCCCGGCGGTCTCCGCCGTCGGCGGGCTCGCCGCCGCCGCACCCGCGCACGCCGTGACGGTGCCCGCACCGGCCGCGCCCGCGACGGTGGCCGCCGCACCCGTCGCGACGGCCGCCGCCGCGCCCGGGATCGTCAAGGCCCTCCCGGCCGAGCACTTCACCGTCCGGGGCACCAACGCCGAGGCGCGGTACGACGCCCTCGGCGACACCGGCCTCCTCACCCCCGCCGACCGGTTCTTCGTCCGCAACCACACCAGCACCCCCGTGCTCGACGCCGACGACTGGCGGCTGACCCTCTGGGGCGACGGCCTCCACGGCCGGAGCCCCGTCCACTTCACCTACGGCCAGCTGCGCGACCTGCCCTCCGTCACCCGTACGGCCCTGATCGAGTGCGCCGGAAACGGCCGCAGCCTCTACACCAGCCAGCAGGGCGAGCCGGTCACCGGCACCTCCTGGACCCTCGGCGCCGTCGGCGCGGCCCGCTGGCGCGGCGTCCGCCTCTCCGACGTGCTGCGGCGCGCCGGGATCGCCCGCGACGCCGTCGACCTCCAGCCGCGCGGCCTCGACGACCCGTACGTCTCCGGCGGCGTCGACTACGGCCGGGTGCGGCGCCCGCTGCCGGTCGCCAAGGCCTTCGACGACGTGATCCTCGCGTACGAGATGAACGGCGAACCGCTCCCGTACGACCACGGCTACCCGGTCCGGCTCGTCGTCCCCGGCTGGGTGGGCATCGCGTCCGTCAAGTGGCTCGGCGACATCGAGGTCTCCACCCGTCCGCTCAGCTCGCCCTGGTCCACCGACTGGTACCGCCTCTTCGGCCCCGCGCACCCGGCCGGCGGCAGCGCCCCGATCAGCCGCCAGACCCTCAAGTCCGCCTACCAGCTGCCCTTCGGCGCCACCCTGGAGTCCGACCGCGTCCACCGGCTCACCGGACGCGCCTGGTCCGCCCTCGCGCCCGTGCGGACCGTCGAGGTCTCCACCGACGGCGGCGCCCACTGGCGCCACGCCCGGCTCCTCGACACCCCCCGCAAGGACGGCTGGGTCCGCTGGACCGTGCCGTGGCGCCCGCACACCACCGGACCCGGCACCCTGCTCTCCCGTACCACCGACGCCGCCGGCAACACCCAGCCCGAGCGGGCCGTCCACAACACCCAGGGGTACCTCTTCAACGCGGTCGTACGTCACCCGATCACCGTCGTCTGAAGCGGCGGAACCGCCCGAACCTTCGTATAAAGGGCACGGGGGTGCCTGCCCGGCGCCCCCGTGCGCTCAGGAGGTACGGGACATGCGGCAGACGGCTCCCGAAGGCCGCGGCCCGGTGCGCTACGGCCCTCCCGCGCCCGACACCGGCCTGCCCGTCCTGCCCGGACTCGCCGCCCTCCTTGCCGCGGCCGCCGCGCGGACGGTCGCCGAGCCGCCCGGCGGCGGACCCGTCCTCCGGGAGGCCGCCGCCGGCTACTGGTGGCGCCGCGGCCTGCGCACCCACCCCGAGGACGTGGTCGCCGCCCCCGGCGCCCCCGCCCTCCTGCTCGCCCTGCTCGCCGCCCACGGCGGCGACCTCCTGCTGCCCCGGCCCTGCCCCGCCTGGTGGACCCCGCAGGCCCGGCTCCTCGGCCGCCCGGCGTACCACGTGCCCACCCCCGCCGAGTGCGGCGGCGTCCCCGACCCGTACGCCCTCCTGGAGACCGTCCGGCGCGTCCGCGCCGAAGGCGGCGACCCCCGGGTCCTGCTGCTCTCGGTCGCCGACGACCCCACCGCCACCGTCGCCCCGCCCGAGATCGTCCGCGAGGCCTGCGAGGCCGCCGTCGCCGAGGGACTGCACGTCATCAGCGACGAGACCTGGCGCGACACCCTCCACCACCCCCACGACACCGTGCTCCTCGGCCCCGCCGAGATGTGCCCCGACGACGTGACCGTCCTCAGTGACCTCGGCGGCGCCCTCACCCCCGTCGCCTGGCCCTGCGCCGTCGCCCGCTTCCCGCCCACGGACCCCTCGCGCGCCGACCGATGGACCGACCCCAGGGCCCGTGTCCTCGACGTCCTCACCGTCCTCGGGGCCGTCGTTCCCGGCCCGGTGGCCCCCGCCGCCGCGCACGCCCTCGACGAACCCGAGGACGTCACCGTGCGCGCCCGGCACGCCGCCGCCGTCCACGGGCGGCTCGCCGCGGCCGCGCACCGCGCCGTCCTCGCCGCCGGGGCCCTCGCCAGGCCCCCGCAGGCCGGCCGCCACCTCTACGCCGACCTCGGGCCGCTCCGCTCCGGCCTCGCCGCCCGCGGCGTCACCGACTCCCTGGACCTGGAGAGCCACCTCACCGCACGGCTCGGCGCCCCCGCCCCCGGCGGCCACCGCTTCGGCGACGAACCCGGCGCCCTCCGCGTCAGGTTCGGCACCGCCATGTTCCTGGGCACCACCGAGACCGAACGCGCCGAGGCCCTCGACGCGCGCGACCCCCTCGACCTTCCCCATGTGGCCCGGAAAATGGCCGAGTTCGAGGGAGCCCTGGAGGAACTCCGGTGACCGCGTGCCCGAGCGGCGCCCGACCGGACCTCGAACCCCGCACCCCGCACTGGTACGTGGCACCCCGCACCCCGCACCGCCGGAACCCCGCCCACCGCCCGCCGCACCGGCGGCGCCCCGCCCGAGCCGCGCAGAACGGAGCCCGCAGATGACCGAACGGACGGCACATCCCGCCCGGGCCGCACAGTCCGCGCCCCACCCCGATCCCGGCAAGGCTCCCGCCACCGCACCCGCTCCGGCCCCCACCCCGGTGCTCCAGCCCGTCGGCCGGCTGCGCCACGACTGGCCCCGCACCTTCGTCGACCGGCTCACCGCGCCCCTCCCCGGCGTCCGCGCCCTCGCCCGCCTCGCCCGCGAAGGCGCCGTACGCCCCCGCCCCGAAGGGCTCCGCGACATCCCCCTGCTGCCGTTCGAACCCGGCCCGCTGCCGCCCGCGGGCCCCGACACGCTCGCCGTCACCTGGGCGGGGCACGCCAGCTGGGTCCTGCGCATCGGCGGGCTCACCGTCCTCACCGACCCGGTCTGGTCCCGGCGCATCTTCGGCACCCCGGCCCGGCTCACCCCCGTCGGCGTCCGCTGGGAGGACCTGCCGGCCGTCGACGCGGTCGTCATCAGCCACAACCACTTCGACCACCTCGACGCTCCCACCCTCAGACGGCTGCCCCGCCACACCCCGGTCTTCGTCCCCGCCGGACTCGGCCGCTGGTTCGCCCGCCGGGGGTTCCACCGCGTCACCGAGCTCGACTGGTGGGAAGCGGCCGAACTCGACGGCGTCCGCTTCGACTTCGTCCCGGCCCACCACTGGTCCAAGCGCACCCTCCTGGACACCTGCCGCTCCCTGTGGGGCGGCTGGGTGCTCACCGACCGCTCCGGGCGCCGCGTCCACTTCGCCGGCGACACCGGATACGGACACTGGTTCGCCGAGATCGGCCGCCGCTACCCCGGGATCGACCTGGCCCTGCTCCCCATCGGCGCGTACGACCCGCGCTGGTGGCTCAGCGACGTCCACACCGACCCCGAGGAGGCGGTCCGCGCCCACCAGGACCTCGGCGCACGCCGGATGGCCCCCATGCACTGGGCGACCTTCGTCCTCTCCTCCGAACCCGTCCTCGAACCCCTCACCCGCGTCAGGGCCGCCTGGGAGAAGGCCGGGCTGCCCCGCGAGGAGCTCTGGGACCTGCCGGTCGGCGGCTCACGGGTGCTCGTGCCCTGAAAGGCCATTCCCGGAGACGCCATTCCCGGAGACGCCGTTCTCTGAGGCACCGTTCTCTGAGGCGCCGCCGTCGGCTGACACGCCGCCGCTTCCGGACGCACCGTTCCCGGGCGCGCCGCCGCTCTCCCCGGACCCGGTCCCCGGGGCCCGTACCCCTCCCGTCCGCCGTCCTCCGCGGAGCCGCCGCCACAGGCCGGGGACCGCGCTGACCAGCACCGTGAGGCCCACCGCCGCGACGACACCCTGCCAGGGCTCGGGGAAGAGCGAGCCGCCCAGGACGCCGATCAGCTGGTACGTCGCCGCCCACGCCAGACAGGCCGCCAGGTCACCCCGGGCGAACCGGCGCAGCGGCATCTCGGCGAGCAGGCAGGCCAGCATCACCGGGATCCGGCCCGCGGGCACCAGACGGGACAGCACGAGCACCGACACCTGATGAGTCTCCAGCCGCTCCTGCGCCTGGGAGAGCCGCTCGGGGGTGACCCGGCCGCGCAGCGCGGCGAGCCACCGCGAACCGTTGCGGGAACGGACCCCGCGCTGCCCCAGCCAGTACAGCGCCGTGTCGCCGAGCCACGCCGCGAAGGCCGCCACCAGGAAGACGATGAGCAGCGCCGTCGGCGAGCTCTGGTGGAAGGCGACCACCGCCGCCGAGCTGACGATCGCACCCGTCGGCACGATCGGCACCAGCGCGCCCAGCGCCACGAGCAGGAACAGCGACGGGTAGCCGACGGCCTGCTGCGTCGACTCCGGCGGCAGCTCCCGTACCGCCGTGACCACACCGGTGAACCCACCGATCACCGGGCTACCTCCGGCCGCACCCGCTCGCCGTGGCCCAGCAGGTGCACCACCACCTTCGGGGCGAGCCGCGCCGCGTGCCGGACGAACTCGTCCCCCGGGGCGTGGAACTCGTGCGGCCGGACGCCGTCGAGCCCGATCGGCCAGTACGTGCCGTAGTGCACCGGCACCGCCGCCGCGGGGGAGAGCGCGGCGAGCGCCTCGGCCGCCCGGCCCGCGTCGAGGTGGCCGTGCCCCAGGTACGGACCCCAGCCGCCGACCGGCAGCAGGGCCACGTCCACCGGCCCGACCGCCTCCGCCATGCCGTCGAACAGCCCGGTGTCCCCGGCGAAGTACGTCCGCGCCTCGCCCTCGACGACGTACCCGAGCGCAGGGGCCCGGTGCGGCCCGACCGGCAGGCGCCGCCCGTCGTGGAGCGCCGGCACGGCCCGTACGGTCACGCCCTCCACCGTCACCGTGTCGCCCGGCTCCACCTCCGTCAGCCGCAGCCCGTTGCCGTCGAGCCTGCGCAGGCCCGGCACCGCGGCGGGCGCGCCGCGCGGCACGATGATCCGCGTCCCGGGCGGGAGCAGGGCGAGCGAGGGCAGATGGAGGTGGTCGGCGTGCAGGTGCGAGACGAGGACGGCCTCGGCGCGGGCGGCCTCCGGCGGCGGCAGGGCGCCGCGCCGCCGCCGCAGATGGGCGAGGCGGCGGGTGAACAGCGGGTCGGTGAGGAAGCGGACCCCGGAGTCCTCGACCGTGCAGGTCGCGTGACCCCACCAGGTGACCTCCACCGGCATGCCGCCTTCCGTCCTCGGGTGCCCCGGCCGCGGCGCCCGATGTCCGCGGCCGTTCCGTAACTCCGTAACGAGGGTAAATGTCCGGAGCGTGCTCCGGAGGATGTTCGGCCGTGCCGTTCCCCAGTAGGGTCGGTCCATGGACGACGTTCGGGTGGCGGCGATCGCCAGCCTCACCCCGCTCGAAGAGCTGGACAGCGACCCCTTCCTTGTCGACACGCGCTCCCAGCACGCGATCTGCGCCCGCTGGGCCGACGACAGGGGGTACGTGATCGCCCGCCAGCTGCTGTTCTACGGCATCAGGCCCGACCACGAGGCACTGTGGGTGGACGTGGAGGCGGGTGCGGTCGACCTCTTCGTCGCCGCCAACGAGCGCGTCCTCGCCCGCGCGCTCACCTCCGTCCCCGGCTTCCGCGCCGAGTGCGAGCGCCGCGGGGTCCGCGTCGAGACCGTCCGCCCCGACGAACCGGCCTACGACGCCGCCGCCAAGGCCGGCGTCCACCGCCGCCTCTCCATGCCGACCGCGGGCTACGACGGCACCTGACGGGTCCGATCCGGTCCGGCAGGGCGCCTCGGCATCCGGCGGGTCCGATCCGGTCCGGCACGGCGCCACCCGACGTGGTCCGGTCCGGCACGGCGCCTCGGCGCGGCCGACCTGACACACCCGGGGTGCCGGCCGTCACCCGTTCGCCGACCCGGACGTGGGCGTTGTGCCACGCTTGGGGCAGGAAACGGGCGAAAGGTGAAGCGGGCGTGGGTGACGGGCGATGGGGTGGCGCCGACCGCTGGCGGTCCGCGGGCAGGACGGTGACGCGGGTGGTCGCGGTGTGGGCGGTGTCCACACTCACCATGCTCGTCCTGGCCGGGCTGCTGCCCGACTTCCAGCTGCAGTCCGCCGACGGCGACAGCTTCACGAGGACGGCCCTCACCGCCGCCACCGCCGCGGGCGCGTTCGGTCTGCTCGGGGCGCTGGTCTGGCCGCTGCTCGTCCGGGCCCTGCTGCTCGTCCCGGCCCTCGTCCTCGGCCTGCTCGTCTTCTTCCTCAACGGCTCGCTGCTGATCGTCGCGCTGTGGCTGATCCCCGACGGGCGCGGCGCCGCCGACCCCGAGACCGCCGTCGTGGTCGCCGCCGTCATGTCCGCCGTCGCCTCCGCCACGGCCACGGCCCTGGCCGTGCGCGACGACGACGCCTACAGCCGCCGCCTGTACCGGCTCACCGGCCGCACCCGGCCCCGCGACCCCGGCGACGCCCCGGAGGCCGTCCCCGGGACGGTCTTCCTCCAGCTCGACGGCGTCGGCCACCACGTGCTGCGCGGCGCCGTCGCCGACGGCCTCATGCCGACCGTCGCGGGCTGGTTGGACACCGGCCACCGGCTCACCCCCTGGCGCACCGACTGGTCGAGCCAGACCGGTGCCAGCCAGCTCGGCATCCTGCACGGCAGCAACGAGGACGTGCCCGCCTTCCGCTGGTACGAGAAGGACACCGGCCGCGTCATGGTGTCGAACCGGCCGGCCAGTGCCGTGGAGCTCCAGCGCCGGGCCGTGCGCCGCACCGGCGACGGCGGGCTGCTCACCGTCGACGGCGCGTCCCGCGGCAACCTCTTCAGCGGCGGCGCCGACCAGCTCGCGCTCGTCCTCTCGATGGCCGCCCGGCGCGGTCGGCGCAACCGCTCCCGGGCCGGCTACTTCGCCTACTTCGCCGACCCGGCCAACGCCGTCCGCACCGCCGGATCGCTCGTCACCGAGTGCGTCCGCGAGATGTTCCAGTCGACCCGGGCCCGGCTGCGCCGCGAGACCCCGCGCGTCTCGCGCGGCGGCACGTACCCCTTCGTCCGCGCCTTCGCGACGGTCGTCGAGCGGGACGTCGTCGTCTCCGCCGTGATGGGCGACATGCTGGCCGGGCGGACCGCCGTCTACGCCGACCTCGTCGCCTACGACGAGGTGGCGCACCACTCGGGCCCGCACGGCCGCGACACCGACCAGGTCCTGCGCCGCCTCGACCGCGCCATCGGGCTCATCGCCACCGTCGCCGAGCACGCCCCGCGGCCGTACCGCATCGTCCTCCTCTCCGACCACGGCCAGAGCCCCGGCGAGACCTTCGAAGGGGCGTACGGGCTGACCCTCAAGGACCTCGTACGGGCCGGGTGCGGGCTTCCGGTGTCGCGCCGGGTGCGCCGCACCCGCAGCGGTTCGGAGGCGCGGGACGCCGCCAGGGACGCGCTGCGCAGCGCGCTCCACCGGCCGGTCGACGACTCGGGCGAGGAGGCCCGCGAACTGCCCGCCAAGCTCTCGGAGCCGCTCGTCCTCGCCTCCGGCAACCTCGGCCTCGTCTCCTTCCCCGACGTGCCCCACCGCATGACCCGCGAGGAGATCGACCGGCGCCACCCCGCGCTCCTCCGCACCCTCGCCCACCACCCCGGCGTCGGCTTCCTCCTCGTCGCGAGCGCCGAGCACGGTTCGGTCGTGCTCTCCCGCGACGGCGCCGAAGTGCCCGTCGCGGAGCTGACCGACACGGGCCCCCTCGCCGTGTTCGGCCGCGGCGCGGCCGACGCCGTCCGGCGCACCGACGGTTTCCCCCACGTCGCCGACATCATGGTCAACTCGATGTACGACCCCGCGACCGGCGCTGTCCACGCCTTCGAGGAACAGATCGGCTCCCACGGCGGCCTCGGCGGCGAGCAGTCCCACCCCTTCCTCCTCTCCCCTCCCGACCTCTCGCCACCCGTCGGCGCGGGGGAGGAGCTGGTCGGCGCGGAACGTGTGCACCGTGTCCTGCGGCGCTGGCTGCGCGAGTCGTCGGGTCCGCAGGTGCCGCTGGAGATTTCCTCCTCCGCGCGGGAAGGGGAAGGGGCTCTGCCGGTCGACGAGTCGGTCACGCCGGACAAAACCCCTTGATTCCAGAGCCCGTTCGCCGGTCGCCCCCGCCTCGTCCACGACACCGGACACGCTCTCACGCCCCGACGCACGGGCCGAAGCGCCGACTTGCGACCCGCTTTTGCCGGGAACAGACTGATGAGGTAGGCGCGGCGCGCCGTCTGGTACCGAGCCCAGGACACGCCTCCGGGCCTCTCGGTCCCAGCTCCCCTCCCGTAGGCACTCTGCGTTCGCGCCACGGTCGCATTCATCACCCGGGGTGACCGGAGCCAGGAGCTGATGACGGTGAACCAGAATGCCCGTGACCCTTACGCGTCCTTCGAGACGCTGCTGCTGCAAGCCAGTCCCGAGGCCGCTCTGACGCATGAAATCGGCCTCCAGCTCAAGGAGTTGCTGCCTCTCGCCAGCCTCGACGACCTGGAGAAGAAGGTGGACGGCGGGCGTCTGACCATCGGCGGGGAACACCTGGATGTGAGCTCCCTCAGGCCCTACGTACCGGAGCAGCTGTTCCCGGTGACCGATGAGGGCGATCTCGCCGTCAAGCTCACCGCGGCCGTCCACACCGCGCTGCGGGAGGCCGGGACGCCCGGCCGGGGGAACGCGCTCCGCGCCGACCCGGTCCGCACGGAGCTCGCCCGCACGGCCGCCAGGATCGCCGGTGCCGAGAGCAGCGCCGGGTACTTCGGCGACGGCACGATCCTCGGCGGCGAGTCCGCGCAGGTCACGGAAGAGGGCGGGTTCTCGGACTGGCTCGTCACGCTCCGGCTGGGGGACTGCGTGACCGGTGCGCCGCTGCCGTGGTCCTGGATCACCGACGGGATCAACACCTACCTGTTCGGCTGGGACGCCCAGTTCCACGCCGTCGTCCCCGGCGGATGGGAGGGGTACGGCGTCCGCATCATGCGCGAGGGATACCTCAACCTGTACGTCGTGCTGGTCAGGTCGACCATGGAGGGCACGACGCAGGACCTCTGTCTGACCCCCGCTACGGGATAGCAGGGACGAAGGAGTCGACATCATGGGTCTGCGGTTGACAGTGGACATGTTCTCGGGGCGGCCGAATCCCACCTGGGAGGTCACCGATCCCGACCGGGTGCGCGAGCTGGTGGCCCTCCTGGGTGCAGAGCGCGACGCCCTCGCCGAGCTGGACAGCGGCCACACCGGCCTCGGCTTCCGCGGTCTGCGGGTGGACCTGGTCGACGGCCTCGGCACCGAGGGCGTCGCACTCGGGGACCTTCCCCGGAGCTTCAAACTCGGAGGAGGCGGGGCCAAGGACGCGCTCGGCGGAGCGGAACTGGCCGACCGGCTCCTCGGGACGATCCCGTACGACCTCGGGGAGGGAGGCGGGGTCGCGGTGGGATCGACGGAGTACGCGGACGGGGTCCGGGAGACCGCGCAGGCGGAGATCGCGCGAGCCATCGGCAACGGGCCGGACACGGCGACGCAGCACGCGCCGCCCGGAGAGACGGCGAGCACGGGCCTGAGCGAGAAGCTGCTGGAGCAGCTGAGCGTCCTCCGTGAGAGAGCGGTGTCCTGTCCCTATGACAGCGCGCCCTTCGACCCGGCGTTCTGGAACCAGCCGACGGTCGAGCCGTACAACAACTGCTACGCGTACGCGGTCGGCCTTCCGGTCAACAGGTTCGCACGGCCGGGCCGTGCGCACGGATACGAGATTCCCCTGGCGACCGTGTACGGCTACCAGGTCGCCGTCGGGCTCTACAAAGACGGGCTTTCGCTGTACGGCTACCCCTGCCGCACCGGGAGCATGCGGCTCATCGTGGCCCTGTACACGGGCCGCTTCGCACCCACGCCCGCCTTTCCGCAGGGCATGCGGGACTTCCACTTCTACCGCTGGCACGCCGAGGGGCACTGGTCGCACAAGTATGCGGGCAACGCGGCGCGCAGGACGGACGCGGCGGGACAGCTCATCACCAACCTGGCCACGATGAACCCCGGCACGGTCTACACGGAGCCCTTCCCCGACGGGCTCTTCCAGTCCCACCACACGGTGACCATCGCCTGAGGGCACGCCGAGACGGCTCTCCCGCGGACCTGTCTTCCGCGGGTGTGCCTCCCGTGGAGCCGAGGGAAAGTCCTTACGCCGCTCGGGCGGATCTGGCGTTCGGCGCGCCTCCTTGAGGTGCTCGCGGGGCAGGACGGTTCACCGTGAGCCCCGTGCGACGGACGACCCGTGGGCCCGCCCGTGCGGCGGGTCGGCCGGTGCGTCCGGGATCGGCTCGGCACCGGTGGATCGTGCTGCTCATCGTCCTCGGCGCGCTGTTCGGCGCCGGTGCGGCGGGGGCGCTCGGCGGCGGGGGTGAACTCCGGCCCGCCGCGGCGGCCCCGGCGTCCGACGTCGGCGGGGAGACGCACGAACCGGCGGCCGGTGGGGTCTGGCTGCCCGGTCGGGCGCGACGGCACCGCAGGGGAGTCCGGCCGGCTTCCGGCAGGCGGCGCCCTCGCGGAGCCCGTAGGCCCTTCCGCGCTTCCGCCCCGACTCCCGTACCCGCCCCGCGCGGTGACGCCCTTCGGTGCGTGGTGATGCGCTGCTGAGAGGCCCGGAGGACCTCCCGGCAGTTCGTCCTGACATCACCCCCGCACCACGAGGAGCTTCGTCATGCCCGTCGACCCGTACGCCGTCCTCCAGGCCTTGCTGCGCGCCGAGGCGTCCCGCGCACAGCGCGCCGACAGCTCGGCACCCGAACCCGCCACGGGGACGGCCGCCCCCCGGTCGACCGCCCCCCGGTCGACCGCCACGCGGTCAGCCGCCACCCGGACGCCCGCCCCGGGGCCCGATCCGCGCCCGTCGCGGGAAGAGCCCGGCCGCTGATCCTGCGGCTCAGTGCCCGGCCGGGCGGCCGTCATCCGTCGTCGCCCGGCCTTGCTCGTGTCTCAGGCGGGTTCCGCCGCGCCGACCGGCGTCGGGGTGCGGCGGCCGTGCAGGCCGACGAGGCCGGCGGCGGCGACGGCGAGGAGGGTGAGGGCGAGGAGGGCGGGGACGAGACCGACGAGGGGTCCGGCGGCGAGGCAGCAGACGCCGCCGGTGGCGAGGGCGGTGGGGCGGCGGCCCGAGGTGCGGAGGACGATGGCGGCCGAGCCGAGGAGGAAGACGCCGACGCCGCCGGTGAGGGACCAGGCGACGACGCCGTGGAGGGGCTCGGCGAGACCGTAGTGGCCGGTGTCGGCGACCTGCTGCAGGACCTTCTTCATGCCGAGGGCGCAGAGGACGACACCGGCGACGAGCGGCAGGTGCAGGAAGGTGTACACGTCACGGGCGAAGCGGGTGCGGTCGTCGCCGTCGAGGGACGTGAGGCGGTGCTCGGCGGCCTCGCCGAGCTGCCGGAAGTACAGCCGCCACAGCCCGGCGGAGAGGAGCAGCCCGGCGGCCGAGGCGCCGAGCACGGCGTAGGTGAGGGGGAAGTCGCCGACGCCGACGCCCATCGCGACGATGGACTCGCCGAGGGCGATGATGACGATCAGGCCGTGGCGCTCGGCGAAGTGCCCGGGTGAGTTGACCCGCCAGCCGGACGAGCCGGTGACGTAGATGCCGCCGTAGTCGACGACCACCGCGCCCAGCCACAGCAGGAGTTGGACCCGGCCGCTGTACGCGCTCCCGATCAGCAGCAGCACCAGCGGGGGAGCGACCGACACCAGCGCCGTACGGCGCAGGGTGGCGCGCAGCGCGCGGTCGCCGGGGCTGGAGACCCAGTACGACGCGAGGTGCAGCAACCGCACGGACCCGTAGCAGAGCACGAACAGCAGCGGCGCCGGCAATCCGCCGGGCGCGTGCGTGAAGACCTCGGGCACGGCGAGCGAGACGATCAGCACGACGGCCATCACGGTCACGACCACCGCGAACAGCGCCCCGGAGTCGGCCCGTACGACGTTCCCCAGCCACGCGAAGCAGCACCAGCACCACCACAGCAGCGCGAGCACCACCATCCCGCCGACCACCCGCACCGGCGACGGCGCCGCCGCCATCAGCGCCGTGACCTGGGTGATCGCGTACACGAACACCAGGTCGAAGAAGAGCTCCGCCGGCGTCACCTTGTGATCGTCAGCGGTGGCCACCATCCGGGCCCGTTCCCTGTTCCACGCCATCTCTTCATCCCCCTCCGAAGCGACCTCTCTCGGCCACCCCGGCGCGAACAATACCCACGCCCCCGCCCCGCCGGCGCGCCGTCCGAACTCCGGCACCGCTGAAGGCATTACCCCCCGCATGGCATCCCGCTTTGCATCCCGCATCGCGTCCCGTATTGCCTCCGGCATTACCTCCGACGTAATCGACGCCCTCCGTGCCGGGCGGCATGCTCGTGGTCACCGGAACCCGGGCGGCGCACTCCGCTCGGGCTTCGGGACCACTACCAGCACGAACGTCCCCCATGGAGGGTGATCCGCCATGTCCCAGGCTCTGCTCGCCGGTCTCGCTCGCACGACCCGACCCGAGGTGGCGGTGCGCCGCTTCCTGGCGCTCGACGCGGTGGTGACGGGGGCGAACGGGATCGCGTACGTGGCCGCGTCCGGTCCGCTGGGGGAGCTCCTGGGGGTCGACGCGGGGCTGCTGTTCAAACTCGGGTTGTTCCTGACGGCGTTCGCCGCGGGGGTGGCGTGGCTGGCGAGCAGGCGGCGGCCGGCGGCGCTCGCGGTGAAGGCGGTCGTGGACGCCAACGTGGTGTGGGCGCTGCTGAGCGTCGTCGCCCTGGTGGCCTGGCTGGAGCCGACGACGGCGGGGCTGCTGTGGACGCCGATGCAGGCGGCCACCGTCGCCGGGTTCGCCGGGCTGCAGTGGGCGGCGCTGCGGGCGGCTAGTCGCTGAGCGACTGGAGGTACGCGACCGTTTCCGCGTCGGCCGGGAGGAAGGTCTCGATGGCCAGCTCGGCGACGGTCACGTCCATCGGGGTGTTGAACGTGGAGATCGACGACACGAAGGACAGCACCCGCCCGTCGTGCGCGATCCGCATCGGCAGCGCGAAGTAGGGGTACGGCTCCTCCTCCGGGGAGTCGTCGGCCTCGGCGCCGGGCGGCAGCGGGTAAGCGGCCACCTCCTCGTACAGCGCGCGCAGCGACTCGGATCGCGCCAGGCCGATCTGACGCTCCATCTGGGCGAGCAGGTGGTGCCGCCATTCGCGCAGGTTGAGGATCCGGGGGGCCAGGCCCTCCGGGTGGAGGGTGATCCGCATGGCGTTCAGCGGGGGAGCGAGCAGGTGCTCGGGGAGCCCGGCGAGGAGCAGGCCGATGCCCTGGTTGGCCGCCACGACCGTGTACGAGCCGTCCACCACGAGCGCCGGATACGGGTCGTAGCCCTGGAGCAGCCGCTCGATGCCCTCCCGCAGTGCCTCCAGGCGCGGGGCGTCGAGCGGCGACTCCGCGTAGCGGGGGGCGTATCCGGCGGCGAGCAGCAGGGCGTTGCGCTCCCGCATCGGCACGTCCAGGTGCTCGGCGAGCTTGAGGACCATCTCCTCGCTCGGCCGGGAGCGGCCGGTCTCGACGAAGGAGATGTGCCGAGCCGAGGAGTCCGCGCGCAGCGCCAGCTCCAGCTGGCTGAGTCTGCGCTGCTCGCGCCACCCGCGCAGCAGTGGCCCTACGCCCGTGTCGCTCACGACGGTTGTCATGGTCAGACGGTATCTCAGAGGGGGACCCGGGTAGGTTTCTTCCGGGGCCCCTGTCCGTCACCCCGTCACCCGCACCGCCCGACCGGAGGGAGCACCGCCGTGGCCACACAGCCGCTGTCGCAGAAGGAGATCGAGGACCGACTGCGGGAGCTCCCCGGCTGGTCCGTCGCCGACGACCGGCTCACCCGGACCTACCGGCTCGGGGACCACTTCGCCGCGACGGCCCTCGTCGTGCACGTGGCGCAGATCCAGCAGGAGCTGGACCACCACTCCGACCTCACGCTCGGCTACAACACGGTCGCCCTCTCCGTGAACACGCATTCCGCGGGCGGTGCCGTCACCGAGAAGGACTTCGAACTCGCCGAGCGCGTCGAGGGGATCGCCCCGGGCCACGGCGCGAACTGACCCTCCCGCGCCCCGGCGCTCGTAAGATCATCCGCATGGCTGAGACCGTGCTCGACTACGAGGCAGAGGCAGCGCACTACGACCGGACCCGGGGCGGCGTGCCCCGGGCCGAGGCCGCGGCGCGGGCCGTCCTGTCCCTGGTGCCGGCCGGTGCCCGCACCCTGCTCGACCTGGCCTGCGGCACCGGCCTCGTCACCGAGCGGCTCGCCAGGCCCGGCCTGAGCGTGTACGGGGCGGACGCCGCCCAGGCGATGCTGCGGGCCGCCGCCGGACGGGTCCCCGGCCGGACCGTGCGGGCCGACGCCCGGCGGCTGCCGCTGCCCGACGCCTCGGTGGACGCGGTCTCCGCCGTCTGGCTGCTGCACCTCGTCCCCTTCGCACCGGACATCGTCGCCGAGGCGGCCCGCGTGCTGAGGCCCGGCGGCGTCCTCGTCGCCACCGTCGACAAGGACGCCGCCCACGACGTCGGCAGCGACATCGACGAGGTCCTCCGCCCGCTCCGCTCGGCCGCACCGGCCTCCGACCGCACCGACCTCGTCACCGCGCACGCCGCCGCCCACGGTCTCGCCCCCGCGTCGGGTGCCCACTTCACCGGTCACGGCCAGGGCGCCACCCCGCGCGACACCGTGCGGAAGCTGCGCGCCGGCTACTTCGCCTCCTGGTTCGGCGGAGACCCCGCGACCACCGAGAACCTCGCCGCCGCCCTCGGCGCCCTCCCGGACCAGGACCGCCGCCGCCCCGCCCCCCGCTACCGCCTGGCGTCCTTCGTCAGGCGCGGCTGAGCCGTCACGCGCCGGCGGGGCCGAGCCGTCACCCGTCGGCGCGGCCGAGCCCTCATCCGTCGGCGCGGTCGAACTCCATCACCCAGTTCGTCACCCACCGGGCCCCGTCCCCGGGGCCGTCCGGCGCGAACGCCTGCTCCCAGCGGGCCGTGTCCGGGCCGATCCCGGACCAGCGGAACCGCACCCGGACCGGACGTCCCGCGTAGCTGTCCGTCCCCTCGAAGACACCCGTCCCGTCCTCGGCGAACCGACCCCTGACCGGCGGGTAGAGCGTTCCCGTACGGGTGTCGGACCAGTTCAGAGTCCACTCGCCGGTCTCCGGCTCGTACAGACGCAGCGTCAGGCCGCTGAACCCCTTCGACGGGAAGGCGATCTCGTCGACATGGGCGCGCCCGTCCCAGAACAGCCGGCCCGTGGTGTGCCCGTCGAACTCCTCCCAGCCGCTGTCCGGGTCGAGGAAGTCGGCGAGGCGCCGGTTGCGGACCGTCCACGCCCCGTCGAGGAAGTCGAAGCCGCCGTGCGTCACGAGCCCGCTCCCGTGTCCGTCGTGCCGGAGGGGAGCGCGTCCCCGAGGTAGGCGGCGAGGTCGGGGGTGTCCGGCGCGAGCATGTGCCGTATCCAGGCGTCCCGTTCGTGGCCGAGCGGTGCCAGTTCCCAGACGCAGCCGATCCAGGGGCGTTCGGTCGGGACGAAGTGCGCGGGGTCGGTGTCGGGGCAGTCGAGGGCGGGCTGGCCGGCGGCCGCGCCGCGGAAGTGGAGCACGTTGTCCCAGACCCAGCTGTACGTGTTGAGGTAGGCGCCGGTGTCGCCGCCGCGGTGCAGCACGACGAAGCCCGCGGCCGGAGTGCCGTCCGGCTCCGGGAGCAGCTCCGGCAGGAGGGCGTACGCGGCCCGCTCCACCTCGGGTTCGATGCCCGCGGGATCGGAGGTGACGTGGTAGCGCTTGAGCCGGCGCCCGGCGATCTCGACCGGCGGCAGGGTGAGGAGGTTCTTCTCTGCGAAAGCCATGGCTGGACCGTACGAGCCCTTCACTGACACCTTGTGTCAGTGAAGTCCAGCCGTCTCCTCTCGATCCTCCTGCTGCTCCAGACCGGCGGCCCGATGACCGCCGCCCGGCTCGCCGAGGAGCTCGGGGTGTCCGTCCGCACCGTCTACCGGGACGTCGAGGCGCTGCACGCCGCCGGCGTCCCGCTGTACGGGGACGCCGGGCACCGCGGCGGCTACCGGCTCCTGCCGGGACACCGCACCCGTCTCACCGGCCTCTTCGCGCCCGAGGCGGAGGCGCTGGTCCTGGCCGGCATGCCAGGGGCCGCCGAGGGGCTCGGGCTCGGACCGCACTTCGCCGACGCCCAGTTGAAGCTGCGCGCGGCCCTCCCGGCGGCGCTGCGCGAGCACGTCGACCGGCTGCGGGCCCGCTTCCTCATCGACGCCCCCGGCTGGTACGACGAGGGGGACGAGACCCCGTTCCTGCCGGAGGTCGCCGACGCCGTCCGCGCCGGCCGCGTCCTCGAGGTCCGCTACCGGCGCTGGAAGGAGCCGACCGACGTCGACCGGCGCCTGGAACCGTACGGTCTCGTGCTGAAGGCCGGCCGCTGGTACCTGATCGCCGGACCCGGGCCGCGCACCTACCGCGTCGACCAGGTCCTCGCGCTCACCGTCACCGACGACGAGGCCGTGATCCCGGCGGACTTCGACCTCGCCGCGCACTGGCGGGCGAGCCGGACCGACTTCCACCGGCGGCTCCACCAGGGCGAGGCCGTCGTACGGATCTCCGCGCGCGGCGCCGCCCGGCTCACCGGCGCCGCCGCCCGTGCCCTCGCCGCCACCGGCACCCCCGAACCGGACGGTTGGACCCGCGCCACCCTCCCCGTGGAGTCGCCGCGGCACGCGCACGACACCTTCCTGGGGCTCGGCGCGGACGTGGAGGTCCTCGCTCCGGAGGACCTCCGCGACAGCATCGCCGCGACCGTACGGACGCTGGCGGAGCGATACGGCTGAGGGGAGCTCCGCCCCGCCCGCCCGGCCCCCGCCCCCGGCCTGCCCCGTCCCCGCCCCCGGCCCGTCGTCTCAGGCGGTCGGCCCGCCCCACGCCTCCGTCGCGAAGTCGGCGAAGGAGCGCGGCTCGCGGCCCAGGATCCGCTTGACGCCGTCCGTCGCGTGGGCGTTGTGGCCGTCGAGGAGGGTGGCGAACAGGGCCGCGAGCCACTCCGCCTCGGGGGCCGGGAGGCCGAACCCGGCGAGCATCCCGGCGTAGTCGGCCTCGGACGCCGGCGCGTAGACCACCGGGCGGCCGGAGGCGCGGGAGATCTCCGCGGCGACCTCGGCGAAGGGCACGGGCCGGGGGCCGGTCACCTCGTGCACGCGCCCGGCGTGGCCGTCCGCCGTCAGGGTCTCGACGACGACGTCCGCGAGGTCGTCCGCGTCGATGAAGGGCTCGGCGGTGTCCCCGGCGGGGAAGACGACCGCGCCTTCGGCGACGCCCTCCGCGAGCAGCCCCTCCGAGAAGTTCTGCGCGAAGAACGAGGCCCGTACGACGGTCAGTTCGGCGCCGGAGGCCGCCGCGCGGAGGGACTCCTCCGCCAGGACCGCCTCCGGCTCCCCGCGCCCGGACAGGAGCGTGAGCCGCCGTACGCCGTTCTCCACGGCCAGCCGGCCGAAGGTCTCCATCGCCTCGACCGCGCCGGGGGCGGCCAGGTCGGGGTAGTAGGCCACGTAGGCGGCGTCCGCGCCCCGGAGCGCGGCGGCCCAGGTGTCCGGGGCCTCCCAGTCGAAGGGCGTCGCCCCGGTGCGGGACCCGGCGCGGACCGTGGCGCCGCGTGCCGCGAGGCGTTCGGCCACGCGCCGCCCGGTCTTGCCGGTGGCGCTGGTCACCAGGACCGTCGTGGCGCGGGTGGTCGATGCGGGCTGCGTCTGCTGCGTGTTCGTCGTCATGGCTCAAGACTCCCGCCCGCGGCCCCCGCAGCCCATGCTCCGCCGTCTCACGGGCCTACGCCTGCGTCTCACCCGCGCGCACGCTCTACCCTTGCCCACCATGGACGCACTCGCCGGACTCCTCGACGGTCCACGCGCCAAGGGCGCCTTCCTGCTGCGCATGATCATGGAACCGCCGTGGTCCGTGCGCATCGAGGACGAGGCCCCGATCTGCCTCATGTGCGTCACCGACGGCGAGGCCTGGATCGTCCCCGACGCCGGCGCTCCCGTCCTCCTGCGCCCCGGGGACATCGCCATCGCCCGCGGCCCGGAGCCGTACACGGTCGCCGACACCCCCGACGCGCCGCCGCGCGCCCGGATCGGACCCGACGGCACCTGCACCACCCTCAGCGGCGAGCCGCTCTCCCAGAGCATGCGGCTCGGTGTCCGCACGTGGGGCAACGCGCCGGACGGCAGCACGACGGTCCTCGTCGGCACGTACCTGATGGACGGCGAGGTCGGCCGCCGGCTGCTCGACGCCCTGCCGGGCCTCGTGCACCTGCCCGCCGACGTGTGGAACTGCCCCCTCATGCCGTTCCTCGACGAGGAGATCTCCCGCGACGAGCCCGGTCAGTCCGTCGTCCTCGACCGGGTCCTCGACCTGCTGCTCATCGCCGCCGTCCGCGCCTGGTTCGCCCGGCCCGGCGCGGAGGCGCCCGCCTGGTACCGCGCCATGGGCGACCCGGTCGTCGGCCGGGCGCTCCGGCTCCTCCAGAACGACCCCGCCCATCCGTGGACCGTCGCCTCGCTCGCCGCGAAGGCGGGCGTGTCCCGGGCCGCGCTCGCCCGCCGCTTCACGACCCTCGTCGGCGAGCCCCCGATGGCGTACCTCACCGGCTGGCGGATCGCGCTCGCCGCCGACCTGCTGCGCGAGCCGGACGCCACGGTCGAGTCCGTCGCCCGGCGGGTGGGCTACAGCGGCGCGTTCGCCCTGAGCGCCGCCTTCAAGCGGGTGCGGGGGATCAGCCCGCAGGAGCACCGGACCGCCAGGGAGTGACGGACACCGCCGGGTGCCGTTTGCCGGACCGGCAACATTTCTCGCGCTCCGCGCGGCCCCGACGCACCCTGGGCGCATGAGCCAGCATCGCGGATCCCACTCCGGCCACTCGCACGGCGAGGGCCACGGCACCCAGCACACCGAGACGCACGTCGACGGCACCGAGGCGCACACCGACGCCGCCGACCCGCACGGCGCCGGGCACTCCGGCGGCCACCGGCACGGCCACGGCGGCCACCACCACGACAGCACCCACCTCGACTGGGCCGAGCTGGCCCCGCTCCTGGAGCGGCAGGCCGAGGTCGCGGGCCCCGCGTACGCGGACGCGGCCGCATGGCTCGGCACGCTCGCCCCGGCACCGGGCGTCCGCCGGATCCTCGACGTCGGCAGCGGCCCGGGCGTCGTCACGAGCCTGCTCGCGCAGGCGTTCCCGGGCGCCGAGGCGGTGGCCGTCGACGGCAGCCCCGAACTCCTCGCCCGCGCCCGCTCCTACGCCGAGGCCCGCGGGCTCGGCGCCCGGGTCTCGACCCTGCACGCCGAACTCCCGGAGGGCATCGGCTCTTTGGGGAGCGCCGACATCATCTGGGCGGGCAACTCCATGCACCACATGGGAGATCAGGGGGCCGCGCTCGCGGCGTTCGCCGAACTGCTCAACCCGGGCGGCCTGATGGTCCTCGTCGAGGGCGGTCTGCCCCTGCGCCACCTGCCCTGGCACATCGGGATCGGCCGGCCGGGCCTGGAGGCCCGGCTCGACGCCGCCAACGCGGACTGGTTCGGCGAGATGCGCGCCGATCTTCCCGGGGCGAAGGACGAGCCGGACGACTGGCGGGCCCTCCTCGCCGGCGCCGGGCTCACCCCGGCCGGCACCCGCACCTTCCTCACCGACATCCCCGCGCCGGTGTCCCCGGTCGTACGGGAGCTGGCGGTCTCCCACTACACGCGTCTGCGGGACGGCTTCGGCGCCCGGCTCGACGCGGACGACAAGGCCACGCTCGACCGGCTCCTGGACCCGGCCGACCAGGCGTCGCTGCACCACCGCGGCGACCTGTTCCACCTCACGGCCCGCACGGTCCACACCGCCCGCAAGGGCTGACGGTCCTGACGCGACGGGTCAGGACACCGGCTCCAGCCGCCACCACTGGAACGGGGAGTCGGTGTCCTCCCACTGCCGGACGTCGCCGCCGTCCTCCATCGACCCGTCGGCGACCTCCAGGAACAGCCCGCTGACGAAGCTCACCAGGGCCACCGTCCCCGGCGACTGGAGGTCCTGCTCGATGATCCACTCCTGAGCGCCGAAGTTGTTCGCCGTCCACTGCTGGATGTTCGCGCCGTTCTCCGTGGACGCGTTCGCGACGTCGAGGCGCTTCCCGCTCGCCGCGTTCACCAGGTGGTGCAGTCCGCCGCCGTTCGGCACGGGCGCGATGTGCCAGTGCTGCCCGGGAGTTCCGTTCCCGGTGCCCTGCTGCACGTTGGCGCCGCTGCGCTTCGACCCCTGGTACACCTCCAGGAGCAGCCCGCTCGCCACGTTCCGCACCCGGTAGAGGCCCTCCTCCACGGGCTCCGGAGCACCGCTCACCGTACCGACTCCTTCACTTCGCCAGGCTGTTGGACGCGCGGCGCGCGGGCCGCGGGGCGGCCCCCGCCGGGCCGTCACCGACTCTACGTCGCGGGTACGACAACGGGCCGGGCCTGACACCATGGGGCCGGTGACCGATCCCGATCTCCGTTCCCTGCTCGACGACCCCGCGCGGGTCCTGCGCCACGACCGCGCCGAGCTCCGTACCCGCCTCGACGCCCTGCCGGAGGGCGACGGCGGGGTGGGCCGCGAGGTGTTCACCCAGGCAGAGGCCGTCTTCGGCGCCGCTCCCGTGACCGCCGCCGAGTTCGCCTCGTGGCTGCACTTCGCGGCGACCGTCCTCGGCCACCACGCGTACGCCGACCGGATCGCCGCCGCCGCACCGGGTCTGCCGTGGCGCACGGTGTGGGCGTGGTGGCGGCCGGTGGGCGCTTACGAGGCCGAGCCGAACCTCAGCGGCGACCGCTCCGCCGAGATGTACGAGGCCGACGGGCGGCCGCTGCTCAAGGTCTGGGCGCTGTGGTGCCCGGACACCTGGTTCGACCCGGCGACCGGACGGGTCCTCCCCGCCCCCGCCGGCGGCGCCGAGCCCCGGGACGACGTGGAGCCGGACGGGCCCTGGCTGTTCGACACCGACGAGGAGTCCTGGGCCCTGCACGCCCCCGACGGCTGGGAGGAGCCGATCCCGCTGGAGGACGGCCGCTACGTCTTCCTGGACGCGCGCGGGGTGGTCGTCGTCGAGCGGAACGCCGTGGCCCTCGCCGACTGGCCGACGGGCGGCGCCGACGCCTCGGAGCGGACACCGCCGGACGGCGGACCGTGGTTCCGTCCCGGCACGCGGGACACCGCGGGCCCCCTCACCGCGGCCCGGCTCGACGCGGTGCTCGGAGCCGCCGGGGTCGTCCGTGTCGCGGCGGACGACCTGCCCGCGGCACTCGTCCACGGGCCCACCCGCGTCCTGCTGGCCGAGGTCGGCCTGCCGCGCCACTGGGCGGCGGGCGTCACGTCGTTCGCGACGGCGGCCGCCTTCCTGGAACCCGGCCCGGAGGGCCTGCTGAGCGTCGGCTCGTTCGACCTCGGCTACTGCGACGACGGGGAGGTGTTCCTGGACCCGGTCACCGGCGCGGTCGGCATGCGGCAGCCGGACGGCAGCCACGGCCCCGGCGGCGACGCCGTCTTCCCGCTCGTCCGCGACCTGGACTCCTTCGTCCGGTTCCTGGAGGGCGTCCGCCGGTACATGGGCGCGTGCTGGGATCCGTACGAAGGGGAGGACGGCGTGAAGGCGTTCCTCCGCGCCATGGCGGAGGTGGACGCCGGGGCGCTGGCCGAGGACGCGCCCGGCGCGGAGGTGTGGGAGCACCTCTTCGCCTCGATCACCGAGTTGGGCGTCGACGGCTACTGAGCCCGGGGACGGACCACCGGGCCCGCCGTAGGCCGGTGCCGGGCCCGGCGCCCAGGGTCACCCGGCCCGGTGGCCACGGTCACCGGGCTCGCCGCCCACGGTCACCGGGCCCGTCGTCCGTGCCCGAGGCGCCACCGCACCGCCGAGGCGGCGCGGTGCGGCAGGCTCCTCCGTGTCCTTCAGGCGCCGATGTTGAACTCGGCCGGGTTCGGGCCGAGTCGGCGGTTCTCGTCGAGGGCGGCGACGGCGGCCAGGTCCTCGGCGTCCAGCTCGAAGCCGAAGACGTCGATGTTCTCGCGGATGCGCGACGGGGTGACCGACTTCGGGATCACCACGTTCCCCAGCTGGAGGTGCCAGCGCAGCACCACCTGGGCCGGCGTCCGCCCGTGCTTGCGGGCGATGGCGACGATCGCCGGGACCTCCAGGAGGCCGCGGCCCTGGCCGAGCGGCGACCAGGCCTCGGTGGCGATGCCGAGCCGGGCGTGCACCTCGCGGGACGCCTCCTGCGGGAGCTGCGGGTGGAGCTCGATCTGGTTGACGGCGGGCACGACCGAGGTCTCGCCGATCAGCCGCTCCAGGTGCTCCGGAAGGAAGTTGGAGACGCCGATCGCCTTGGCGCGCCCGTCCGCGAGGATCTTCTCGAACGCGCGGTACGTGTCCACGTACGCGTCCTTCACCGGCACCGGCCAGTGGATCAGGTACAGGTCGACGTAGTCGAGGCCCAGCTTGTCGAGCGAGGCGTCGAAGGCCTTCAGCGTCGTGTCGTAGCCCTGCTCGCTGTTCCACAGCTTGGTGGTGACGAACAGTTCCTCGCGGGGGATCCCCGAGGCGGCGACGGCACGGCCCGTGCCCTCCTCGTTCTGGTAGATCGCGGCGGTGTCGATCGAGCGGTAGCCGGCCTCCAGGGCGGTCGCCACGGCCGTCGCCGCCTCGTCGTCCGGCACCTGCCAGACGCCGTAGCCCAGCTGCGGCATCAGGACGCCGTTGTTGAGGGTGACCGAGGGAACGCTGTTGTCCGTGCTCACGTGGGAAGGATCCTTACGTCGTCGTCGCTGGCTGTACGGAGGTACTCCCAGCGTCAACGACCGCGGAACGTTCCGCATTCCGGCCCGCCGGTCAGCCGTACAGCGCCTCGACCTCCGCCGCGTAGGCCCGCTCGATCGCCTTCCGCTTCAGCTTCAGCGACGGGGTGAGCAGCCCGTGCTCCTCGCTGAAGGGATGGGCCAGGATCCGGAAGGTGCGGATCGACTCGGCCTGCGAGACCAGCGTGTTCGCCGCCACCACGCCCCGCCGGATCTCCGTCTCCAGCGCGGGATCGCGCACCAGCTCGGACGGGGCGAGCGGCGCCCGGCCCTGCATCGCGAGCCAGTGCTCCACCGCCTCCTGGTCGACGGTGACCAGGGCGGCGACGTACGGCCGGTCGTTGCCGACGACGATGCACTGGGCGATCAGCGGATGCGCGCGCACCCGCTCCTCCAGTCCGGCGGGCGCGACGCTCTTGCCGCCCGACGTCACCAGGATCTCCTTCTTCCGCCCGGTGATGGTCAGATAGCCGTCGTCGTCGAGTGCGCCGAGGTCCCCGGTGGCCAGCCAGCCGTCGTTGAGGACGGCGGCGGTCGCCTCCGGGTTGTTGAGGTAGCCCGAGAAGACCTGGCCGCCGTGCAGCCACACCTCGCCGTCCTCCGCGATGTGCACCGTCGTGCCGGGCACGGGCTGTCCGACCGTGCCGTACTTGGTCCGCTCGGGTGGGTTCGCGGTGGCGGCCGCCGACGACTCGGTCAGCCCGTACCCCTCGAAGACCGTGATTCCGGCGCCCGCGAAGAACAGGCCCTGCCGGCGGTCCATCGCGGAACCGCCCGACATCGCGTACCGGACCCGCCCGCCGAGGGCGGCCCGGACCTTCCCGTACACCGTCTTCTCGAAGAACTGGTGCTGCACCCGCAGCGCCGCCGACGGGCCGGGGCCGGTCCCGAACGCCTTCTGCTCCAGGGCCTCCGCGTACCCGACGGCCACCTCCACGGCCTTGTCGAACGGGCCGGCCTTCCCCTCGCTCTCCGCCTTGCGCCGGGCCGCGTGGAAGACCTTCTCGAACACGTACGGAACGGCCAGTACGAAACTCGGCCGGAACGCCGCCAGGTCGGGAAGCAGCTCGGAGGCGGCCATCACCGGCTGGTGCCCCAGCTTCACCCCGCCTCGGACCGCCGCGACCTCCACCATCCGCCCGAAGACGTGCGCGAGCGGCAGGAACAGCAGCGTCGACGCCTGTTCCCCCGGCCGGGACCGGAACACCGGCTCCCAGCGGCCCATCAGCATGTCCGTCTCGAACATGAGGTTCGCGTGGGTGATCACGCAGCCCTTCGGGCGGCCGGTCGTCCCCGACGTGTAGACGACCGTCGCCACCGTCTCCGGGGTCACGGCCCGCCGGTGCCGGTGCACGACCTCCTCGTCGATGTCCGTGCCCGCCGCCGTCAGCTCCGCCACCGCGCCCGCGTCGAGCTGCCAGAGCCGCTGGAGCCGGGGCAGCCGGTCGATCACCGAGCCGATCGTCATCGCGTGGTCCTCGTGCTCCACCACGCACGCCGTGACCTCGGAGTCGTACAGCATCCAGAAGACCTGCTCGTTGGAGGAGGTCGGATAGACCGGCACGGGCTGCGCGCCCACCGCCCACAGCGCGAAGTCGAACAGCGTCCACTCGTAGCGGGTGCGGGCCATGATCGCGACCCGGTCGCCGAACCGCACCCCCTCCGCGATCAGCCCCTTGGCGAGGCCGAGCACCTCGTCCCGGAAGCCGGCGGCGGTCACGTCCCGCCACGCGCCGTCGGCGCCCTTGCGGCCCAGCACGATCCGCTCGGGCTCGGTCGCGGCACGTTCGAACACGGCGTCCGCCAGACCGCCGACCTGAGGCGCCGCCTCGACGGGCGGCACGGTGAACTCGCGCACTGACCTGCTCCTCGACGGCTCGATGGCTGGAAAGCCTCTTGTCGCACTCCGTTCGGCGCGGGTGACGGTACCCCACCCGCCTGCCCGGCGGGAGGGCCTTCACCAAGCCGGGACATTCCGTGTTCCCACAGGTCAGGGCTGGTGAGGTGACCAAGTCGCGACGGCTCCCGGGCTGTTACCGACCGGACGGTACGTCCACCGGACGTGAATCTCCACCGAATCTGTACCGACCGCTCACGCGGCGACCCCCGGGGGGTCGCCGCACGGCCGCGCGCCGACCGCCTCAGCGGGGCCGGTGCAGCCGGTCGCCGCCCGCGAGGATCGCGTCCGCCAGCGCGTCGGCCGCCTCCTGCACCGCCCCTCCCCGGCGCCCCGACCGCAGGACGAAGCCCACCTCGCCGAGCTCCGGGAGCCCGGCGCGGGCCGGCACGGGCACGAGACCCGGCGGCACCAGGCCCCGGGTGTGCGCCATCACGCCGAGACCGGCGCGGGCCGCCGCGACGTTCGCGCTGAGGCTGGAACTCGTACACGCGATCCGCCAGGCCCTGCCCTGCGCCTCCAGCGCCTCCAGGGCGCGCGCCCGGGTGATCCCCGGCGGCGGGTAGAGGATCAGCGGCACGGGCCGGTCCGGGTCGAGCCGCAGCCCCGGTGCCCCGATCCAGATCAGGGAGTCCTCCCAGACGAGCCGGCCACCACTCTCGGCCCCGCGCCGCTTGGCCAGGATCAGATCGAGCCGACCGGCCGCCAGCCGGGCCTGGAGCGTCCCGGACAGCTCGACCGTCAGCTCCAGGTCGACCTCCGGATGCTCGCGCCGGAACGACTCAAGGATCTCCGGCAGCCGCGTCGTCACGAAGTCCTCCGACGCGCCGAACCGCAGCCGCCCCCGCAACCGGGTCCCGCCGAAGAACGCCGCCGCCCGCTCGTGGGCCTGGAGGATCGTGCGGGCGAAGCCGAGCATCGCCTCGCCGTCCTCCGTCAGCTCCACCCGGTGGGTGTCCCGGGTGAACAGCGGCCTGCCCGTCGCCTCCTCCAGGCGCCGCACGTGCTGGCTGACGGTCGACTGGCGCAGCCCGAGCCGGTCGGCCGCCCGTGTGAAGCTCAGCGTCTGGGCCACGGCGAGGAAGGTGCGCAGCTGGGAGGGCTCGTACACGGCACGACGTTACCGCGGCGGCCGTCATCACGAGAGGCGATGACAGTCAGAGCGCTGTACGGGATTCCCGATCACCGGCCGGTGGCGCACGATGGACCCGCGCGCCACCCCGTCGCCGTACGGGCGCGCCCCGAGCCCGCGCGGTACGCGCGGCCCCCGCAGGACAGAGCAGTGGAGCCCATGACCCGCCACACCCCCCGCCGTGCCCTTCGCCTGCCGTCCCGGCCGCCCGTCGACGCGTACGTCCTCGCGCTGCTCGGCACGGTCGGCCTCGCCGCGCTCCTGCCCGCCTCCGGGGCGGCCGCGGACGTCGCCGAGGGCGCTTCGACGGGGGCCGTGGCCCTGCTCTTCTTCCTCTACGGCGCCCGGCTCTCCACCCGCGAGGCCCTCGACGGCCTCAAGCACTGGCGGCTCCACCTCACCGTCCTCGGCTGCACCTTCCTGCTCTTCCCGCTCCTCGGGCTCGCCGCGCGGGGCCTGGTGCCGACCGTCCTCACCCCCCAGCTCTACGGCGGGCTCCTCTTCCTCTGCCTGGTGCCGTCCACCATCCAGTCCTCCATCGCCTTCACCTCGATCGCCCGCGGCAACGTGCCCGCCGCGATCTGCGCCGGCTCGTTCTCGTCGCTCGCCGGCATCGTCCTCACCCCGCTCCTCGCGGCCCTGCTCCTCGGCGGCAGCACGGGCGGCCTCTCCGCCGACGGGCTCCTGAGGATCGTGCTCCAGCTCCTCGTGCCGTTCCTCGCCGGCCAGTTCCTGCGCCGCTGGGTCGGTGGATTCCTCGTCCGCCGCAAGAAGGTCCTCGGGTACGTCGACCGGGGCTCGATCCTCCTCGTCGTCTACACCGCCTTCAGCCAGGGCATGGTCGCCGGCGTCTGGCACCTCGTGACCCCGGCCCGGCTCGGCCTGCTGCTCGCCGTCGAAGCCGTCCTCCTCGCCGCGATGCTGGCCCTGACCTGGTACGGGGCCGGCCGCCTCGGCTTCGACCGGGCCGACCGGATCGCCGTCCAGTTCGCCGGCTCGAAGAAGAGCCTGGCCGCCGGGCTGCCCATGGCCAGCGTCCTCTTCGGCCCGCACGCCTCCCTCGCCGTGCTCCCGCTGATGCTCTTCCACCAGATGCAGCTCATGGTCTGCGCGGTCATCGCCAAGCGCCGCTCGCACGACGCGGAGACGGACGGCACGCAGACACCCGCCGCCGGGACCTCCGGGACCGCCGAGCCCGTACCCGGGGTCACGGCGCGTACGTGACCCCGTGCACCCCCTCCGGCGGCCGGATCACACCCCCGGCGGCGCCGGGATGATCATCCGGGCCGCTACGGTGCTCCCATGCCCGCACTCGATCCCGGCCGCACCGCGCTCGTCCTCGTCGACCTGATGGAACGCATCGTCGCGCTGCCCCTCGCCCCCCGCCCCGGCACCGACGTCCTCGCCGCGTCCGCCCGGCTCGCCGACACCTTCCGGGACGCCGGCGCGCCCGTCGTCCACCTCCGCGTCGAGCGGCCGAACGTCGAGAACCAGCCTCCCGGCAGCGAGCTCGTCCCCGACCTGGTCAGGGACGGCGAGCCCGTCGTCGTCAAGCGGACCATCGGAGGCTTCCAGGACACCGGACTGCACGAGCTGCTCTCGGGGTTCGGCGCTACCACCCTGGTCTTCGGCGGCATCGCCACCAACCTGGGCGTCGAGTCCACCGCCCGCGCCGCCGGCGACCTCGGCTACGACCTCGTCTTCGCGGAGGACGCCATGTCGGCCCTCACCGCCGACGAGCACCGCGCCTCCGTCGACCTCGACTTCCCCCGCCTCGGCACGGTCGCACCGGTCGCCGCCATCACGCTGGACGGACCGCGGTGACCCCCGTACCGATACGTTACGGGGCCCGCCCCTGCTCGCTCGTCGTCTGCCGCGGCTGCTGCTGCGGCGACGGCCGCAAGAACCCCGGCACCGACCACGCGGGCCAGCTCGCCCGGCTCCGCGAGGCCGCCGCGGCCTCCGGCGGCCGGCTCGCCGTCCGCACCAGCGACTGCCTCGGCCCCTGCGCCCAGGCCAACATAGTCGTCGTCCAGCCCTCCACCGAGGGCCGGCGGCGCGGCGGCCGGGCCGCCTGGGTCGGCTTCACCCTGGACGAGGACTGCCTCGACGACATCCTCGCCTGGACGGCGGCCGGCGGCCCCGGCATCGCCCCGCCCCCGGCCACCCTCGCCCTCCAGATGATCGACCCGCCGAAGAACTGACCCCCGGCCGGATCCGGGCCGCGTCGGACGGCGGTCGACCGGGTCCGGCCAGGCCCGGCCCGGCGAGGTCTGCCGGGGCAGACCTGGCTCGACCAGGCCCGGCCCGGCGAGGTCCGGCGGGGGCAGATCCGGCTCGGCAGGGTCCGCCCCCGGCCCTGCCCGGCCCTGCCCGGCCCGCCCTCGGCCCACCCCGACCCGTCCGGGCTCGGATCAGACCGCGATCCGGTGCTCTCCCGCGTACACGTTCATGTCCGGTCCGCGCAGGAAGCCCACCAGCGTCAGGCCCGTCTCGGCGGCCAGGTCGACGGCGAGCGAGGACGGGGCGGAGACGGCCGCGAGGACCGGGATGCCGGCCATGACGGCCTTCTGCGCGAGCTCGAACGAGGCGCGCCCCGACACGAGCAGCACGGCTCGCTCCAGCGGCAGCAGCCCCTCCCTGAGGGCCCGCCCGACGAGTTTGTCCACGGCGTTGTGCCGGCCGACGTCCTCCTTGACGTCGAGCAGCTCGCCGTCCTCGGTGAAGAGGGCCGCCGCGTGCAGCCCGCCGGTGCTGTCGAAGACCCGCTGGGCCGCCCGCAGCCGGTCGGGCAGGGCGGACAACAGGGCGGGCGCGAGCCGGACCGGGGGGGTGTCGGCGATCGGGAAGCGCGCCGTGGTGCGGACGGCGTCGAGGCTGGCCTTGCCGCACAGACCGCAGGACGACGTCGTGTAGACGTTCCGTTCCAGACTGATGTCCGGTACCGCGACTCCGGGCGCGAGCTGCACGTCCACCACGTTGTACGTGTTGGAGCCGTCGTCCGTGGCGCCCGCGCAGTACACGATGTTGCGCACGTCGGAGGCGGCCGCGAGGACCCCCTCGCTCACCAGGAAGCCGGCAGCGAGCGCGAAGTCGTCACCCGGGGTGCGCATGGTGATCGCGATCGGGCGCCCGTTCAGCCGGATCTCCAGCGGCTCCTCGGCCACCAGGGTGTCGGGCCGTGTGTTGACGGCACCGCCACGGATCCGCAGGACACGTCGTCGCTCGGTGACCCGACCCATCGTGACCGTTCTCGTTTCTCTGCGCGGGGAAGACCGGGAGGCCCCGGCCCGGGCCATTCTCCTCCACGGGTACGGGGACGACATCCGGGTCCGGGGCGGCGCGGAAGCCCTGCCCCGCCACGGCCCTTGTCACGGTCGGCCAAGCGGTACGGGTGAATCTTGGTGGTTTACGTCACCTGTTACCCATCAGTCGCTGGCAAGACTGGGGGATCCTGCCGGACGAACGAACCACCTAGGGGGTCCCTGGTATGACGGGCACTCGCATCGCCGCGCTCGGGCACTACCAGCCCGCCAAGGTGCTGACCAACCACGACCTCGCCGAACTCGTCGACACCGACGACGCGTGGATCACCAGCCGGGTCGGCATCCGCACGCGGCACGTCGCCGGGCCCGACGAGCCGGTCGACGAGCTCGCCGCGCACGCCGCGGGCAAGGCCCTCGCCACGGCCGGCCTCACCGCCGACGACATCGACCTCGTCCTCGTCGCCACCTCCACCGCGATCGACCGCTCGCCGAACACGGCCGCCCGCGTCGCTGCCCGTCTCGGCATGACGTCGCCCGCCACCATGGACCTGAACGTGGTCTGCGCCGGCTTCACGCACGCCCTCGCCACCGCCGACCACGCCGTGCGGGCCGGCGGGGCCCGCCGGGTCCTGGTGATCGGCGCCGACAAGATGACCGCGGTGACGGACTGGACCGACCGCACCACCTGCGTCCTCACCGGCGACGGCGCGGGCGCCGCGATCGTCGAGGCCGTCGAGGACGCCGACGCCGGCGACGAGCCCGGCATCGGACCGGTGCTGTGGGGATCGGTCCCCGAGATGGGCCACGCCGTCCGCATCGAGGGCACCCCGCCCGTCTTCGCGCAGGAGGGCCAGTCGGTCTACCGCTGGGCCACCCAGTCGCTGCCGGCGCTCGCCCGGAAGACCTGCGAGCGCTCCGGCATCGCCCCGGAGGACCTCGCCGGTGTCGTCCTGCACCAGGCCAACCTGCGGATCATCGAACCGCTCGCCGCGAAGATCGGCGCCGTCAACGCGATCGTCGCCCGCGACGTCGTCGACTCCGGCAACACGTCGGCCGCCTCCATCCCGCTCGCCCTCGCCAAGCTGGTCGAGCGCGGCGAACTGCCCTCCGGCGCCCCGGTCCTGCTCTTCGGCTTCGGCGGCAACCTCTCGTACGCGGGCCAGGTCGTCCGCGTTCCCTAGGGCCTGTCCTTCCTCCGGCGCCCCCGGCGCCCGCCCGTTCCCGCCGTGCTCCGTTCGGCGGAGCCCGGTGGCGGCGCGACGGGGGCGGACCTAGCTTCGATCGCGGTGAGGGTCGTTTCGTCCCGGGTACGGAATCGCTCCGTGTCCGACCCCTCGCGTGAACCGGAGGACCGCCCATGCGCGCGATACGTGCCGCTTCCGCCGCCCTGCTCAGCGCCGTCGCCGTGGTCGCGGCCGCGCCGATCGCCCTGGCGGACGAGGGCGACCGGAACGTCACGTCGTTCGGCTTCTCCGTCACCCCCGCGACGGTCGCCCCCGGCGGCACCGTCACCCTCACCTCCGACGGCTGCGAAGTGCCGTCCGTGACCGTCACCTCCGGCGTGTTCGACACCGTGACCCTCACCGAGGGCCGCGCGGGCAGCGCGACCGTGGACTTCGACGCCAAGGCCGGCACCCAGTACGAGATCACCTTCGACTGCAAGGGCGAGCGCGGCACCACCACCCTGACCATCGCCCAGGGCGAGCCCCGCCCGACCCCCGACGACGGCGACGACAACGGCCTGACCCCCGCAGCCCACAAGGGCGTGAAGGCCGGCTTCGGCACCGGCGCCGCGAGCTCCGACGCCGACGGCCTCGGCACCATCGAAGCCGTCACGGGCGTCCTGCTCATCGTCGGCGCCCTCGGCGCCGCCGTCGTCCTGACCCGCCGCCGCGACGTCGGCGGCGGCGCCTGACGGCCCGGCCCGGCAGGGCCTGAGAAACGGCCCCTCCGCCCCGGTGTGACGAGGTCCGGGACGGAGGGGCGCCAAACGGTGTGGGGACGCTGCCGAGGAGGGCGGACGTGGGGTGGTCGCGCGGTACCGGAGGAGTGGCGGACAGCGCCGTGCACGCGCAGGCCACGGCACGGCCGGACGGCGCCGGACGGGACCGCGCCTCGGGACGGGGGCGGTCGGAAGGCGCAGCGAGGCCGGGCGGTGCCCGGGCGCTCGACGGCCACGGGCGGCGCGGCGCCTGGGGCGTCGTCGCCGTCGTCCTCCTCGTCGGGGTGCACCTGGTGCGCGGCGGCATGGGCGGCGCCGACGGCCCGCCCCAGCCCCTCGCCGCGGCCGCCCCCGACGGCGCCCGCGCCTCCGCGGCCGCCCCCGACGGCGCCCGCGCCTCCGCGGCTGCCCCCGACGGCGCCCGCGCCGACGCCTCCGCGTCCGCCCTCGTCTCCGTACCCGATCCGCTGCCCCCTTCGACCCCCGTCCGGGTCCGCGTCCCGGCCGTCCGCATCGACGCCCCCGTCACGGACGTCGGACTGGACGACGACGGCTGGATCGAGGCCCCGCCGCCCGAGGACGACCGGGTCGCCGGCTGGTTCACCGGCGCGGTCACCCCCGGTGAGCGCGGCACCGCCGTCGTCGTCGGCCACGTCGACACCCCGAACGGCCGCGCCGTCTTCTACGACCTCGGCGCCGTCGCCAAGGGACACCGCGTCGAGATCGCCCGCCGCGACGGCCGGACCGCCGTCTTCTCCGTGTACGGCGTCGAGGTCGTCCCCAAGGACGCCTTCCCCGCCGCACGCGTCTACGGCGACTCGGGCCGCCCCGAGCTGCGCCTCATCACCTGCGGCGGCGCGTTCACGGAGGAGAGCGGCTACACCGGCAACGTGGTCGTCTCGGCCCGCCTCGTCGAGGTCCGCTGACCTCCCCGACCTGACGGACTCCCGTCGCCTCCGTGGCCCGGACCGCCCCGCGCTCGCCACTGTGACCCCCACGGAGCCGGCGTCGGGGGGCGCCGGGCTCCCGCCCTCCCTTCCGTACGGCGCGCTCGTGATCGACCACAGAACGCGCACACGATCGGGCAAATCATCTCAATCGCGAGCGAAGTGCCCCCCGCACCGCACTGACCACGGAAAACGCTGGTGAAAGGCACCTCAAACCCCTGGTAGAGTTACATCTGTCGCCGCGAGGGAAACCACAAAGCGACAAACACCTAGTCCGGGTGGCGGAATGGCAGACGCGCTAGCTTGAGGTGCTAGTGCCCTTTATCGGGCGTGGGGGTTCAAGTCCCCCCTCGGACACCACACGAAAGTGCCGGTCGATCTCGAATCGACTGGCACTTTCGCGTATGCCCGCGCCGTCACGCGGCGGGTTTGCGCGCCACCACGAGGCGGCAGACCGGACTGCCGTCGTCCCGGCGGCCGAGGCTCTCGACCGGAACGAGGGAGACCTCGAAGCCCGCGTCCCGGAGACGGGAGTGGACGTCGGCGAGGCGGAAGGTCCGGTAGTACATGACGAAGGGGGGACGCCAGATGGCGTTCCTGACGCGCATGACGGCGTCGAAGCCCCACAGGACCCAGTAGAGGCGGGAGCCGACGGGCGGCGGGGCCGCGACCGGGAAGGCGAAGGTGCCGCCGGGTCGGAGGGACGCGTGGACCTGGGCGAACAGGGTGCGCTGCTCGGCGGGGAGGAAGTGGCCGAAGGCGCCGAAGCTGACGGCCAGGTCGAAGACCGGGGCGAAGGGGAGGGCCAGCGCGTCGGCGCGGACCAGGTCGGTGGCGGGGTGCGCGGCCCTGGCCCGGGCCAGCATGCCCGTACTGAAGTCGACGCCCGTGACGCGGCCCGCGCAGACCGAGCGGAGCACGTCGAGCCCGGCGCCGGTGCCGCAGCAGACGTCGAGTCCCGAGTCGAACGGGCCCAGGGCCTCCAGGGTGCGGGCCACCGCGCCGAGGAGGCGGTCGGAGGTGCGGAACGGGGTCGCGTCGAACTTGCCCGCGAGCAGGTCGTAGCCGTGCTCGACGGAGGAGAGGGCCTGGACGGTCAGCTCGCGGAGGCTGGGGCCCTGCGGGGTGAACATGTCCCCGACCCTATGCCGTGACCGGCCCCGCGCGTCAGAGCGCGCTGCCGACCGGGGGTGCCGGCCATGCCGGGGCGATGCCCGTCAGCTGGCAGACGAGGAGGTAGAGCGGGATCGGCGGGGTGTAGGGGGAGGTGCCGTCGGGGTGGTGGATGAGGCGCGGTCCGCGGTCGGGGATCTCGGCGCCGGGGGCGTAGCAGGCGGGCAGCGGCCAGGTGAGGTCGTGGTCGGAGCCGGCGGGGACCAGCCACCACCACCATTCCGCGTCCGCGTAGACGCAGCCCTTGGCGGGGAGGCGCGAGAGGATCTTGAAGCCGAAGCGGGCGGGGACGCCGACGGCGTCGCAGCCGAGGCCGGTGTGGAGGCCGACGGGGACGGCGAGGCGGGTGGCGTCGAGTTCCGCGGAGTCGAGCGTCCGGGAGCCGGGCGAGGTCGAGCCGAGGCGCCTGGGCTGCGGGGCGCGGGAGTCGGCGGCGCCGCGCTGGCGCGGGACGGCGGGGGTCTCCGGCGGCTTGCGGACCGACCGGGGGGTCAGCAGGGTGGCCATCGACCTCAGCATGGTTCCCCCGTGCCGTGGGCGAGCTCCGCCCAGACGATCTGTGCCGTGCCGTGGCCGGTGCGGTCGGCGCCCCAGGCGGTGCAGAGCGCGTCGACGATGAGGAGTCCGCGGCCGCGTTCGTCCTCGCCGCAGTCGCGTATCCGGGGGTCCGCCGGGCCGCCCTCGTCGCGCACGGCTATCCGCAGGGTGTCCTCGCCCTCGCGGAGTTCGCAGATCACCCGGTCGCTCGCGGTGTGCACGACGGCGTTCGTGACGAGTTCGGAGACGACGAGGGCGACCGTGTCGCGTATCTCGGGGCCGCAGCCCCAGAGGATGAGCCGCTCCTCGGAGAGCCGGCGGGCGCGTGCGACGGACGAGGTGAGGGCCGGGAGCTCGAAGGCGAAGCGGCGGACGGTATCGGTGTGCTGCTGTGGGCGCTGGGCCATGACCAGGGGAGCTCGCGGGCTCAAGAGACCTGAGGGCTGCGCGTTACCAGAAGCCACGACCGGTTCCTCACAACAGTGGGCAGGACTGCCGTACGGCGCTGTCGCCGTGGCCTGGTGGCGCACGGCGGCAGCGTGTACTGGTTCACCGGAACACTGTCCTCCTGAGTCGGACACTTGGCAAGTGGCACTCTGAAAATTGCAGAGTGCCTTGTTCTCACTGGCCCGGCTTCGTGGCACACTCGTCGAAACAGTGCGTCGGGGAGGTCTGAGAGTGAGCGAGCCGCGGTCCGCCCCCACGGTGGGACAGGTCGTTCTCGGCAGGCGCCTGCAGGATCTGCGGGAGCGGGCCGGCCTGAAGAGGGAAGAGGCCGCGAAGATCCTCCGGGTGGCCCCGGCCACCGTCCGGCGCATGGAGACCGCCGAGGTCGCGCTGAAGATCCCGTACGTCCAACTCCTGTTGAAGGAGTACGGGATCACGGACTCCGAGGCCGAGGGTTTCATCGCCCTCGCGGAGGAGGCCAACCTCCCCGGCTGGTGGCAGCGGTTCCACGACGTGCTGCCCGGCTGGTTCTCCATGTACGTGAGCCTGGAGGGGGCCGCGAGCCTCATCCGGGCGTACGAACCCCAGTTCATCCCCGGTCTCCTGCAGACCGAGGCGTACGCCCGTGCCATTCTGCGCAGCGGGGCGGTCGGTGGCGGCAGCGACGCCGCCAAGGACGAGGACGCCGAGCGTCATGTAGCCCTACGGATGGAGCGCCAGTCCCTGCTGACCAGGGAGGACGCCCCGAAGTTCTGGGTGATCATGGACGAGACGGTGTTCCGCCGACCGGTCGGCGACGGGCCCGAGGTGATGCGCGACCAGCTCGACCGGCTGCTCGAAGCGTCCGAGTCGCCGAACATCACCCTGCAGATCGCGGAGTTCGCGTCCGGCCACCATCCCGGCACCTACGGACCGTTCGTCCTCTTCCGCTTCGCCATGCCCGAACTGCCGGACATGGTCTACAGCGAGTACCTGACCGGCGCCGTCTACCTCGACGCGCGCCCCGAGGTGGCATCCCACCTGGAGGTCATGGACCGCATGGCGGCGCAGGCCGCGACTGCACAACGCACGAAGGAGGTTCTCCGGAACCTCCGCAAGGAGCTGTGAATGGATCGCATATACAACGGCATGCCCGCCGCCGAGCTCGGTGCCGAAGGATGGCACAAGCCCTGGAGCGGTGGGAACGGGGGCAACTGCGTGGAGGCCATGAAGCTGGCCGACGGCAGAGTCGCCGTGCGACAGTCCGCAGACCCTGAAGGACCAGCGCTCATCTACACCCACGGGGAGATCGCCGCTTTCATCCAGGGCGCCAAATCCGGTCAGGCTGACTTTCTGCTCACCTGAACCCTTCCGTCCCACCGCTACCATCGCGTAACTCTTGCTGTAGTGCCAGCCGTTCATCCCGACCAGGAGAGAGCCGATGACCCAGGACCCCGCATCCGTCCGGATCGACACCAGCAAGCCCCACCCGGCGCGGATGTACGACTGGTTCCTGGGCGGCAAGGACAACTACCCGGTCGACGAGGCGATGGCACGCCAGCTGCTCACCGTCGACGCCCGGGGCCGGGACATGGCCCGCGTCAACCGGGCCTTCATGCACCGCGCCATCCGCTGGCTCAGCGCCCACGGCGTCCGGCAGTACCTGGACGTCGGCACGGGCATCCCGACCGAGCCCAACCTGCACCAGATCGCGCAGGAGGCCGCGCCGGAGTCCCGCATCGTCTACTGCGACAACGACCCGATCGTGCTCGCGCACGCGGCCGCCCTGCTGCGCTCGACCCCGGAAGGGGCCACCGAGTACATCCAGGCGGACGCCCGCGAGCCCGAGGTCATCCTCGAAAGGGCCGGAAAGGTCCTTGATTTCGATCAGCCCATCGCACTGTCGATGCTTGCCCTGCTGCACTTCGTCGGGGACGAGGACGGTGCCTACGAGCTGGTCTCCAAGATCGTCGAGAAGCTCGCGCCGGGCAGCTACCTCGTCCTCTCGCACGTCACCGGGGACTTCGACCCCGAGGGCGCGGCGAAGGCGAGCGCCATGTACAAGGCGCGCGGGCTGACCCTGCGGCCCCGCTCGCGCGACGAGCTGGCCGCCTTCTTCGAGGGCCTGGAGTTCGTCGAGCCCGGAGTCTCGCTCACCGCCGAGTGGCACCCGGAGCTGGGCGAGCCCGTCCCGGTCCAGGGCGACGACCCCATCCCGGGGTGGGCCGCCGTGGCCCGCAAGCCCTGACCGACCCGTACGGAGCGAGAAGGGGGGCCCGTGGACCGGATTC